>CAMOHL010000025.1 GCA_946615295.1 uncultured Clostridia bacterium | reverse complement strand
TTTGAAAGAAGAATTGTTCACACAGAACTTCAAAACTATCCTTCAGTTGAAACTCACAGTGAAGGAGTTGAACCTTTTAGAAGAATAGTTATCACAAAAAAGAAAAACTAATTATTTGAAAAAAATTGCAAAAATTATAAAAAAAAGTAATAAAAAAAACAAAAAAAACCGCAAAAAACAGCAATTTTTTACAAAAAATCGAAAATTTATTATTTGCAATAAAAAAATAGAAGCAAAAAAACTTCTATTTTTTTTATATTGTTTTTATTTGTTCAAATTAAAGAAAGCAGATTTTCCAAGGTATTTTGCATCAGTGTCTAACTCTTCTTCAATTCTAAGAAGTTGATTGTATTTTGCAACTCGGTCAGTTCTTGAAGGAGCACCTGTTTTTATTTGTCCTGCATTCAGTGCAACAGAAAGGTCTGCAATTGTTGTGTCTTCTGTTTCGCCACTTCTATGTGAAACAACTGCTGTCATACCAGCTCTGTTTGCCATTTGAATTGCATCCAAGGTTTCTGTCAATGTTCCAATTTGATTGAGCTTTATGAGTATTGAATTTGCGACCTTAAGGTCAATTCCTTTTTTGAGTCTTTCAGTGTTTGTTACAAACAAGTCATCGCCAACAATTTGAATTTTGTCGCCAAGTTTGTCCATAAGCAATTTCCAATTTTGCCAATCTTCTTCTGCAAGACCATCTTCAATAGAAATGATAGGATATTTTTTGCACATTTCTTCCCAAAACAAAATCATCTCGTTTGCAGTGAATTCTTCTCCTGTTTTCCAGAATAGATAGTTTCCTTCGTGGCCTGCCTTTTTTGCTTCCTCAAACATTTCAGTAGCTGCTGCATCAATAGCAATACAAAAATCTTTGTTTGTTTTGTATCCTGCTTTTTCAATTGCAGTAACAATCAACTTAAATGCTTCTTCATCATTTTTTAGGTTTGGAGCAAATCCACCTTCATCGCCAACAGCTGTTGAATACCCGTTTTCTTTCAAAACTTTTTTTAGAGTGTGAAAAACTTCTGTGCACATTTGAAGCCCTTCTGCAAAGTTTTTTGCTCCAACAGGCATAACCATAAATTCTTGAATATTCACAGAATTGTCAGCATGCTTTCCACCATTCAAAATATTCATCATTGGCACTGGCAAAACTTTTGCATTTACTCCGCCAATATAGTTGTAGAGTGGAATTCCCAAATAGTTTGCAGCAGCTTTTGCAACAGCAAGGGACACTCCAAGAATGGCATTTGCACCAAGGCGACCCTTGTTTTTTGTGCCATCAAGTTCAATAAGTGCTTCATCAATTTCAACTTGATTCAAAGCATTTTTTCCAACAAGTAATTCGTGAATTTCTGTGTTTACATTTTCAACAGCTGTTTCAACTGATTTTCCCATATATTTTGTCTTGTCGCCATCTCTAAGTTCAACAGCTTCAAATGAGCCGGTTGATGCACCGCTAGGAACTGATGCTCTGCCAACTGTTCCGTCTTTTAAATACACTTCAACTTCTACTGTAGGATTACCCCTAGAATCCAAAATTTGTCTTGCTGACAAATCAACAATCATTGCAAATTGTTTCATAAAAATCTCCTTAAAAATTATTTTTATATCACTTAGATATTTTTTCCAAATATTATTTTACCAAACAATAATAAACATTTTTATTAAAGGTTTGTTGATGTTGCAAAAAAACAACCATTGTTTTTTACATAATAAACAATATTTATTATTAACTATTTTGGTTGCTTGAACTATTGTTTTGAATTTTTGCAACAACTTCAAGAACTTTCATAATCAGTTGCAAGAATTCAATAATCAAATCAATAACATATTGAATGTTATAGAGTTTAAACAATTCTTGCATCATCTCAACTTCTTCAGCTGTGGCCATATTTTCTTTTAACAAAATTTCACAAGCTCTTTTTTGTGCTTTTACTTCTGTTTTCAAAACTTTGATTGATAAAACAAAAGAAATAACATACAAAAGAATTCCTATGCCTGCAGAAATTATTGTTGTTATGCCAGTGAAGTTAAACATCAAAATATCAATAACAACTCCAACGGCAAGAATTGGAATAAATGCAAGTGGACCAAAGTAGATAAATGGTGTGAGAGCAACTCTTTGTTTCATATCTTTGTCGCCTTCTTTATCCAAAATTGCAAGTGCTGATTTTTCAGCTCCAATTGCAAGAGAAGTTATGCTCTTTTTGTTTTTTGTCAATCTTCTGATTCTAACTTTTTTAAAGTAATGTGAGTAGCTGTTTCCAAACAGCAATGAACCAAAAGTTGATACTTTTATATGTTTTAGTCCATTTTTATCCAAAATTTGTCTTGCGACTTCTCCACCAGAGAGCTCTTTTGAATTCTTTTTTCTATTAAACTTTATGTATTTTATAGAAAGCCAAATAGAAATCACAATTGCAACGGCAGCAACTGCTAAAATTAGACAGCCAACAATAAATATACTCCATTGAATGACTGGCGAAACATTATTAAATGCTTCAATGTTTTCAAATAGTTTCATAATTTTCTCCTTTATATATATTGATACTGAAGAATTATGTTATCAATACCTTATTTTAATTATATCACAAAAAGAAAAACAAAAGAAATGAAAACAAACAAAAAAGGACTTTATTTGATAAAATCCTTTTTTACATTATTGTTTATATTTTCTATATCTCATGTATAAATTTTTTTATAATAAAATAATAGTCAATTGTTTTAATTTTGAGGAATAAACTCATTGAGCAAACTATCATTTGGAACGGCTGACTTGTGAATATCTTCAAAAGGTGTGAGTTTTGTAACAATATCCTTAAAACTTTTTGTATCATTTTTCAAATTCAAAAACAAATCTTTGTAAACGCATAGCTCATAGTCGTGAAATGTGTTGACTGTGTATTCAGCAGTTTCAACAAAAGGATCAATATAAAGTCTTTCGCCATTTCTAACTCTTTCCCAAATTTTTAGAGTGTCATCTATGCTAGCACCTCTGTTATATAAATCTCTAATAATTCTTCTATATAATCTAATCTCTTCATTAGAGTAGTATAGTTTGTTGTTGTAGTAAATATTTGTGTTTGTTGAAATATATACTTTTAGTGCTTGTCTAACAGGAATTATGTTATCCAAAATAGGATTTAGAGCATGCAAGCCTTCAATAACTATAATTGTGTTTTCATCTATAGACTTTTTTGTATTGAATTCTTTTTTGCCAGTTAAAAAGTTGAATGTAGGTAGCAAAACTTCTTTTCCTTTAATGAGTTCAGACAAACATTTTGCCATCAATGTCCAATCGACAGCATCAGCTGTTTCAAAATTATATTCACCGTTTTCCCACTTTGGAGTTTCTTCTCTTTCAACAAAAAAGTCATCAATAGACAAAGCAAGGGCATCAAATCCTTCATTTTCAATAGCTTTTTCCAAAATTTTGCTTGTGGTTGTCTTTCCACTGCTACTTGGTCCTGCAATCAAAACAAATCTTATTTGTCCGTGGCTATCCTTTATTTTTTTTGAAATGTTCAATATTTGATTTTTATATTTATTTTCACTGTCAAGCACAAATTTTGAGTAGTTTTCTTTTGCTTGACTGTTTATATTTTCTAGGTTTAATTTATCTTGTGTCATAATTCTCCTTTGCGAATTTTCTTTTGCGAGCACAAAAAAAATGCAATATTTTTTTGCCAATGTTATTTTATCACATTTTTAAATTTTTAACAAATTATTTTGCACTTGACAAAAAATAATTTAGTATTTATACTATACAAGTTTTGGAGGAAATATGTGGGAAGCTATTTTGGATGCTGTTATTGATTCACTAAAGGCATTGCCAGTTTTGCTTATAGTATATATGCTTATTGAATTTATGGAGCATCGTGGTGGAGTTAAATTTGAAAAAGCAATAACAAAATCAAAAAAATTTGGGCCAGTTATTGGAGCCGGTCTTGGAGTTATTCCTCAGTGTGGATTTTCTGCAGTGATGGCAGATTTGTTTTCAAGAAAAATGATAACAATTGGAACTTTGTTTGCAGTTTTTGTTGCAACAAGTGATGAGGCATTTGCTTTGATGCTTTCATCTCCAAACAACATAAAAGCACTTTTGTTACTTCTTGGTCTCAAATTCGTGCTTGCAGTGATTGTTGGATATATTCTTGATTTGATATTTAGAAATCAAAAATTAAAAGAAGACAGGATTGCACACACAAAACATATTGAACACGAACACTCACATTTGCACGAGATAAAAACAGAAAATTGTGAGCAGTGTGATGTAGAAGAAAAATCATGCGATGATTGTGTTCACGATCATCTTCATCACTCTCACGAATTGGAAAATGAAACAAAGTCAAACAAAAGCAAAGTTTTTTGGCATATTGTTTGGCAGGGAGCAAAACATACTCTTGAAATTTTTGCCTTTATATTGATAGCAAATATATTGATTTCAATCATATTGAATCTTGCAGGGGGCGAAGATGCCCTAAAAGCAATTATGGGAACAAACGCTTGGTATCAACCAATAATTTGTTCACTCATAGGTCTCATTCCAAATTGTGCAGGCAGTGTTGCTTTGGTGGAGCTTTATTCTTCAGGAATTATTTCATTTGCATCATGTCTTGGAGGTCTTTGCACAGGGGCAGGCATTGGATTACTTGTTTTGTATAAGAGCAACAAAAGCATAAAGACAAACATATTTATCACAATAGCACTATTTTTGTTTGGTGCAATTGTGGGTATGATATTCAATTTGTTTTTGCCTAAAATAATATAAATGAGCTTATGGCTCATTTTTTTAATAAAAAGTTAAAAATAAATAGAGTGGGTATGGAAATCAAATCAAAATCAATCAAACATTTTGATTTAATTTGCATTTATTATATAATTTGTGTATGAACAAGTTAGAAAGATATTATGAAAAATTTGATGAATCAAAAAGACTTTCTCGAAGGCATGGAGAAGTTGAATTTTTTGTTACAAACTTTTTTATACAAAAATATTTAAAGATGTTTGATAATCCAAAAATTGTTGATATTGGCGCTGGAACGGGAGCATATTCAGTGGAATTGAGCAAAAGTGGTTATGACACAACTGCAGTTGAGTTTGTTTCTTCAAATTTGGAAAAGTTGCGAAAACAAAGAGCAAACATAAAAACATTTTTGGGCGATGCACGAAATCTTGATATGCTAAAAGATGATAGTTTTGACATAACACTCCTATTAGGACCTATGTATCATCAAACAAATTTGCAAGACAAACTCAAAGCTCTAAATGAAGCAAAAAGAGTAACAAAAAATGGTGGGTATATTTTTGTTGCATACTATATGAACGAGTATGGAATTTTGACAAACGGTTTCAAAAACAAAAACATATTGCAAGCAATTGTTGAGAAAAGAGTTGACAAGAATTTTCATATTCTTTCAAAAGAAGATGACTTATATTCATTTGAAAGATTGGAAGATATAGACTATTACAAAAATCAAGTTGGGCTTACAAGAGAAACCATTTTCAGTCCAGACGGGGCTAGTGATTATATGAGAGATAGTTTAAACAAACTTACAGAAGAAGAGTTTGAACTATTCAAAAAATATCAACTTTCAATATGTGAAAGACCTGAATTACTAGGTGCTGGTTCGCATTTGGTTGATGTCTTAAAAAAATGTTAAAATGTTATAAATAAAATATATTATAAGGATTGACAAAGCATATTGATTTTTTATACAATATCAATGATTTTGATTTTGTCGAATTATGACAACTAGAAATTAGCAAAAGAAAAGATTGGGGAGTTTTTTAAAAATGAAAATAGCAATCACAACTGATAGCAACTCTGGAATATTTCCAAATGATGTCAAAGATAGGGATATATTTGTTTTACCTATGCCTTTTTTGCTTGACGGGGAGGAGTATTTTGAGAACATAAACTTAACAGCTGATGATTTTTTTGAAAAACTACTCGGAAATATTGAAATTTTTACAAGTCAACCAAGCATATATGCAGTGCAAAGCTTTTGGAATGATATTTTAAAAGACTATGACTACATTGTTCATATACCAATGAGCAGTGCATTGAGTTCAAGTTGCGAAACAGCAAAACATATTGCTGAGCAAGAAGAATATGTTGGCAAAGTTTTTGTTGTGGACAACAGAAGAATTTCTATCAGCCAAAAACAAAGTGTGTTTGATGCTTTGACTCTCAAAGAACAGGGCAAAACTCCAAAAGAGATTGTTGAGTATCTACAAAATACTGAAACTGAAAACAGCATCTATATCATGGTGCCAGATTTGAAATACCTAAAAAAAGGTGGCAGAATAACAAAAACTGCAGCAATGATTGGAACAATTTTGAAAATTAAACCAGTGTTGCAAATTCAAGGTGGAAAACTTGATTCCTATGCAAAGGTTTTGAATATAAAAAAAGCAAAAGAAGTTATGATAAATGCAGTCAAAAAGGACTTGGAAACAAGGTTTGCCGAACAACTAAAAAATGGCAAAGTAAATGTTTCTGTTGCATATACCTACAACAAAGATTTAGGTGAAGAATTCAAAAAAGAGATTGAAACAGCTTTGCCAAACATAAAAATAACTTGGGTTGACCATTTGTCGCTCAGTGTGAGCTGTCATATTGGTCCAAATGCTCTTGCGGTTGCAATTGCTAGCATTGCTTAATAAAATTTAGATAAATTTCCGCAGAGATATATTAAACATATAAAATATATTTAGCAAAATACAAAAAACTGTTGAAATTTTAAAAAATATATGTTATAATATTTCTCGTGGTGGGATTGGCGCAGTTGGTAGCGCATTAGTTTGTGGCACTAAGGGTCAAGAGTTCGAGCCTCTTATCCCACCCCAGTATAACTCAGCAAAAGCTGAGTTTTTTTGTTTAAAAAAAGATAAAATTAACTATTCTAAAATTGTCTAGAACAAAAAAACAAAAGATTGATTGACAATAAAAACTTCACAAAACAACAGAAAAGTTTAAAAAATTGATATGTGAAAATAGACAATCAAAAAAACTATAATTATTTAAAAAAATAAATTAAAAAAAGAATTCACATAAATAAAGATTAAAAAGATATTGTGAAAATTTATAAAAAATCATTTAAATTTATATATTATATATAAAAAAATAGTTAAATTTATTTTGATTTATCATTTTTTTGCTATATAATACTAATGAAGAGTATAAATTTGAAGGGGGAAGAAATATGCAAGAAAAAGAAAATTCTACAAAATCAATTTCAAACATTGTTTTGTGTTTTGCACTTGCCATACTACTTGCTTTATCGTTAACTCTTTCATTCACAGGAGCATGGTTCACCGATAGTGCTGGAACAACAGCAAGTGAAGTTTCACTAAGGTTTGGAACAGTTTCACTGGGAACAGTTAGTGTGCCTGCAACTGTAAACAACATTTATCCAGGTCAAACAATTGCCTACAACAACGGAACTGCAGACACTGCAATTTCTTATACCGGAAATGTTGATGCTTATTATAGAGTAAGTTTTGATGTTGCAAATGTTGAAAACGGCACTCTTGATAGTGCAACCTTAACAGCAATCAAAAACAACCTAGCTTTCACATCAGCACAAGTTTCATCAGATGGCAAAATATATGGAAAGTTTGTTGTTGGAGGAAATAGCCCAGCAACAACAATTCCTGCAGGAACAATCAAATTTAGCGATTCTGCAACAAATGTTTTTCAAGGTGGCAAAAGTTTTGAGCTTACACTAAAAATTGATGTTATCCAAGCAGCAAATTTGACAGAAACTCAAGTTACAGGTATTTCAAATATAGGTTCTGCAACAGGTAGTGATTTGCTAGCAATTTATCAAAACATTTTTACATATTATGATAATTTATAATTGAGAAAAAAACTAAAACAAGAAACAGATGTTTTAGTTTTTTTAATTTTAAAAAATATAATCTCAACTAAATTGAATTTTTAATAGCAAAATATGTAATAGCACAAGTTTTTATATAGTTTTAGAAAAGTGTTAAAAAAAGCATAAAAAAAGTGGCTAACCATTTTGGTATATCCACTTTTTTTCGCATCATATAAAAGACAATTATTTGAGTTCAATTGTTGCATTAACAGCTTTGAACTTTTCAGCAATTGCTTTTGCTTCTTCCATATCAACATTTTCTTTGATAACTGATGGAGCATTGTCGCAAAGAGCTTTTGCTTCTCCAAGTGCAAGACCTGTAACTTCTCTAACAACCTTTATTGTTGGGATTTTTTGAGCAGCATCAACTGCTGTAAGATGAATTGTAACTGTGCTTGGTTCTTCAGCTGCAACTGGACCAGCTGCTGCTGCAGGAGCTGCTGAAACTGCTGCTGCACTTACTCCAAATTCTTCTTCGATCATTTTTACTAAATCATTAAGTTCTACTACTGAAAGTTCTTTAACTTCTTCTACAAATTTTTTTAAATCTGCCATTTTAATTTTCTCCTTTTATTATAAAATTATTTTTTGTTTTTTTTGCCTTGTTGGCTAGTGAATCCAATTATTCACCTTTTTTGTCTGCCACTGCTTTAAGACCAATAGCAAGTCTTTGCATTGGAGCTTTGAATAGGAATGCAAGTTTTGCATA
>CAMOHL010000024.1 GCA_946615295.1 uncultured Clostridia bacterium | reverse complement strand
TGAAGACATAAAAGTTGTTCAACTTTTTGGACACGAACCTGATGTTATGTATAGGGCAATTCAACATCCAGTGCTAGATGAATTTGATATCATTGACATAAATATGGGATGTCCTGCACCAAAAATTGTAAAAAATGGTGAAGGTAGTTTTTTGATGACAAATATAGACCTTGCAAGTGAAATTGTTTCTGCAAGTGTTAGAGTCTCAAAAAGGCCAGTAACCGTCAAAATGAGATTGGGTTACGAAGAGAATAATGCCGTTCAATTTGCAAAGGCAATTGAAAAAGCGGGGGCATCTATGATAACTGTTCATGGTAGATTAAAAAGTCAGGGATATAGTGGTTTTGCTGATTATGAAGAGATTGCAAAAGTTAAAAAAGCCGTAAATATTCCTGTTGTTGCCAATGGAGATGTTGTTGATAGAGAAAGCTATCAAAAAATTTTAAAAGTTACCGGTTGTGATGCTGTTGCGATAGGAAGGGGCGCTGTTGGCAATCCACATATTTTTGCTGAACTAACAAACAGAGATATTCCATTCAACAAATATGATTGCATAAAAAATCAGTTTGATTTGCTTATGAAATATTACGATGAAAGATTTGTTGTTTTGAATATGAGAAAACAACTTTTGCAATATTTCAAAGGGGTTTCTATTCCAAACGATGTCAAACTTCAATTGTTGCAAAAAACAACGGTTGAAGAAGTTTTGAATTTTTTGCAATATATTATTAGAACATATGATTGCAAATAATCTGTTTAATCAAAAAACTGTCAATATTTTTGATTATTTGCTTTTTAACTTGTTATTATTTTGAAAAAAATATATTTTATTATAAAATATATTAGGTGGTATTATGAAAAAAACAATTTATGATTATGATTTTGAAAACAAGCGAGTTTTGTTGAGAGTAGATTTCAATGTGCCATTGAAAGATGGAAAAATCACAAGTGATGTTAGGATGACTGCAGAACTTCCAACAATAGAATATTTGCTTGCAAGAAGAGCAAAACTTGTTGTGTGCTCTCATTTGGGAAGACCTGACGGAAAGAGAGATGAAAAGTATTCTCTCAAACCTGTTTTTGAGCATCTAAAAGAGTTGCTACCAAGAACAAAAATATATTTTTGCGATGAAGTTGTTGGCGAAACTGCAACAAAAATGTCAAACGAACTCAAAGGTGGAGAGATTCTTCTCTTGGAAAATTTGAGATTTGAAGCAGGAGAAGAACAATGTGATGACAAAATGGTTGAGGGACTTGCTGAACTTGCAGATATTTTTGTGTTTGATGCTTTTGGAACAAGCCACAGAAAACATGCTTCAACATACGGTGTTGCAAAAAAGTTGCCAAGCGCAATGGGATTGCTTGTTCAAAAAGAAGTTGAAACTTTTGAAGAAATTTTAAGAGAGCCAAAAAAGCCATTTGTTGCAATTTTGGGTGGAGCAAAGATAAACGACAAAATTCAAGTGATAGAAAATCTTCTACAAAAAGTTGATGTTATTTTGATTGGTGGTGGAATGTGCTTCACTTTCTTAAAGGCAATCAAGGGCAATGTTGGCAACTCTATTGTTGATGATGAGCAAATTGATTTTTGTTACAATGTGATAAAAGAAGCAATCAACAGAAAAGTTAAAATTATTTTACCTGTCGATTTTGTTTGTGCAAAAAGCATTGATGATGAGAGCTCAGCAGAAATATATAAACTTGATAAAATACCTGATGATTGTATGGGCTTAGATATTGGACCAAAGACCATAAAGTTGTTTAAAAAATACATAAAAAGGGCAAAAACTATTGTTTGGAATGGACCAATGGGTGTCTATGAAAAAGAGATGTTTGCAAATGGAACAAAAAGTGTTGCAGAACTCATAACAAAAAATAAAAGAGTTTTGTCTGTCGTTGGTGGTGGTGATGTTGTCAGCGCAGTTGAAAAATTTGGACTAAAAGATGGATTTAGCCACATCTCAACAGGTGGTGGTGCAAGTTTGAAATTGCTTGAAGGAAAGAATTTGCCAGCAATTGATGTCTTGAGTGAATAAAAATTTTGAATAGTATTATACAAAAATTGTATAACACAACGAGGAGAAGGAATTATGAAAAAGTTTATTTTTGCATGTAATTTTAAGATGAATGTGGTAGATGTTGAAAAATACATGGAAGCAATGAAAGATGAAAACTATGACAATGTTATAATATGTCCAAATTTTTGCGATATTAGGGAATACACAAAATTGAATAAATCAAACAAAGTGTTTATTGGTGCACAAAATGTTAGTGAATTTGAAAAAGGTGCTCACACTGGAGAAGTTAGTGCAGAGATGCTCGCAAAAATTGGTGTTCAATTTTGTATTGTAGGTCATAGTGAAAGGAAAAAATATAACACTGAAACATTGATTCAAACAAATGAAAAGGTTAAGAGATTGATAGAAAACAACATTACTCCAATCATTTGTGTTGGAGAGGAACTTTATTCTGATCCTACAAAACAAGAAGAATATGCTGTTAGATATGTTTTGAGTGAGCTCAATGAAATTTTGAAAGATATCGACATAAACAAAGTTATCATTGCTTATGAACCTATTTGGGCAATTGGCTCAAACAATGTTGCAAGTTCACAACACATCAAAACAGTTTTGTCTGCAATAAAGAAATATACAAATGTCGAATTTACTTTGTATGGTGGAAGTTTTGGTGAAAAGAATTATGAAGAAATTGCGATGATTGATGTTGTTGATGGAGCTCTTATTGGTGGAGCAAGTTTAAAGCCAGAACTAATATGCAAAATGCAAAAAAGAGTTAAGGAGTTGTATGAATAGACCAGTTGCACTTGTTGTTATTGATGGATTTGGAATAAGTCAAGATGAATTTGGCAATGCAGTAAAAGTTGCCAAAATGCCATATTTCAATAAACTATTAAAAAATTATCCACATTCTATGCTTAATGCAAGCGGAGAAGATGTTGGCTTGAAAGATGGACAAATGGGAAACAGCGAAGTTGGTCATCTAAACATTGGTGCAGGAAGAATTGTTAGTCAAGATTTGACAAGAATTGACAAATCTATTGAAGACGGTAGTTTTTTTGAAAATCCTGCAATTTCAAATCTATTGAATAACATAAAATCAAAAAATGGAAACTTGCATATTTTGGGATTGATGAGTGATGGTGGAATTCATAGCCACATCAATCATCTTTTTGCAACAATGCAAATGGCAAAAAATTTTGGCATAAAAAATGTTTTTATCCACTTTTTTGGTGATGGCAGAGATACTGATGTTCATTCAGCTAAAAACTTTTTGCAAGAAATTGAAGACAATGCAAAACAAATTGGGATTGGTCAAATTGCAACAATAGCAGGTAGATTCTATGCTATGGATAGAGAAAAAAAGTTTGAAAGAACAAAACTATCCTACGATGCAATTTGTTTTGCAAGGGGTAAAAAGTTTGACACTGCAAAAGATGCAATAGAAGATAGCTACAAAAATGGCATTACTGATGAGTTTATTGTGCCATCAGTTATTGCTGACTACGAAAACTATTTGCCAACCGAAAATGATGGCTTTGTTTTCATAAATTTTAGAAAGGATAGAACAAAACAGCTAACAGAAGCATTAACAGCAGAACATTTTGAGTATTTTGAAAGAAAAACAATTTTCAAAAATTTTGTGTCAATGACAAAATATGGCGATTTTGATGTTGATGTTGCCTTTGAGTTTCATCCAGTAACAAACAGTTTGAGTGAAGTTGTCAGCAAAAATGGGCTACTTCAAGCAAAGTTTAGTGAGCCAACAAAATATGCTCATGTAACATACTTTTTGAATGGTGGAATAGAAAAGGCTTTTGAGGGAGAAGATAGATTTTTGATTGAGCCAAAGGATGTCAAAACATTTGATGAGGCTCCCGAAATGAGTGCAATTGAACTTGCAAACAAATTTAAAGAAGAAGTTGAAAAACAAAAATATGACTTTTTGATGTGCAATCTTGCAAATTGTGATATGGTTGGTCATACAGGAAATTTTGATGCAACTCTTGTTGCACTAGAAACTGTTGACAAGGCAATAGAAATTATTTGCAATTCTGTTTTGTCAAACGGTGGAGAAGTTGTTGTTACGGCAGACCATGGGAATGCAGAAAAGATGTTGAACCAAAATGGGGATATATGCACAACTCACACAACAAATCCAGTTTGGTGTGTGTATGTTGGAGATAGATTTTCAAAAATGCATGATGGTAGACTTGCCGATATTTCTCCAACAATAGCAAATCTTTTGGGTATAGAAAAACCAAAAGAGTGGACGGGAAAAAATTTGCTTGAAAAATGATTTGCTATTGACAAAAACCAATTTGTGTATTATTATAAACATATAAAGGTGATATTATGGCAAACATTTTTAATTCAATCATAAACACAATGATTAGAAATTTAGATATGAAAGTTAGAATCATTATTGGATTTTGCTTGTTTATATTTGCAATATTCAGTTTGAAAAAGAGTATAAGAAAGAAAAATGACAAAGCACCAATTGCATGGGGCTGGATGATATTCTTTGTTTTAAGCACAATTTTGTCGATTTTATATTTTTCAATTTAACTGCCAATGGCAGTTTTTTTATTCTTTGACAATTTTATATCAAATATTAGTTGAAAAATTTTTTTTGATATGATATAATAAACAAGTTTAAAGGAATAAAGAGGAATTATTATGTTAAATTTATTGTTAGATACAGAAAAAACATATCCAGCATGGATGTCAAACAGTTTTCCTATCATAAGAATAGTTTTGCTTTCACTCATTGCCTTGTTTGCAATTGCAATCATAACAATTGTTATGACAATGGAAAGCAATACTGATGGTGGAACAAATGTCATCAGTGGAAAATCAGACAGCTTTTATTCAAAAAATCAAGGTTCAAGCAAAGAAGGCAGACTTAAAAAAGCAATTGTCATATTTGGAATTTTGATTGCAGTATTTGCTGTTGCATTTTGGATTCTTTGGGCAATTATGCCAGCATAAAAAAACACAAAATGACTCTTTTTGAGCCATTTTTTGTTAATTATTGACATTGTTTTATGTTTTTTAACAAAATTTGATAAAATATATTAAAATTATTGGTATAAGTATGGAAAATATAGAAATTTTAGAACAAATAGCAAAACAAAAATTGCACGGCAAAAATAGAGAAATTGTTCTCAAAAGATTGGGTGAAGTTTTTGATATAGACCAAAAAGAAACAAAAGCTATTTTGCTTGAACTTGAAAAGGATGGAGATATTTTTTGCGATAAAAATGGCAAAGTTTTTTTGAGCAGTAAGTTAAAGTTTATCAAGGGAACCATAAATGGAAATGCAAGGGGATTTGCTTTTTGTATTCCAGAAGATGACACATTGGAAGATGTGTTTATTGCAAGTCCAAACTTGAAAGGTGCAATTCATGGCGACAAAGTTTTGATAAGCATAAGAGATGGGCACGAAGGCAAGACAGAAGGTGTTGTTGAAAAGATATTAGAAAGGGGACTAAAAACTGTTGTTGGAACAATTTCGGTCTATCAAAAATTTTCGTTTGTAGTGCCAGACAACAAAAAAATAACAAAAGATGTTTTCATAAAAAAAGGACACGAACATGGTGCAAAAAATGGAGACAAAGTTTTTGTTACCATAACGGGTTATGGCGACAAAAATATGACAGGCTCAGTTATTGAAATTTTGGGTAGAGGCGAGGGCGACATAACAACCGATGTTTTGTCAATTGTTAGAAGTTATGAATTGATTGAGGAATTTTCAAAGCCACTTTTAGATTATTGCAAAACAATTCCACAATCAGTTGATGCAAGCAAATATAGTGATAGATTGGATTTGAGAGACCAAATTATATTTACCATAGACGGAGATGACACAAGAGATTTTGACGATGCTGTTAGTTTGGTTAAAGATGGCGAAAACTATGTTTTGGGTGTTCATATTGCAGATGTTGGTGAATATGTAAAAAGAGATACTATTTTGGATGAAGAAGCATTTGAAAGGGGAACAAGTGTATATTTTCCAAATTCAGTTTTGCCAATGCTTCCAAAAGAACTTTCAAATGGTATTTGTTCACTCAATCCAAATGAAGATAGACTTGCATTATCTTGCATTGTCAAGATTGACAAATTTGGAAATGTGCTAGAACACAAGATTTGCGAAAGTATAATTTGTAGCAAAGAGAGAATGACCTATAAAAATGTTACAAAGATAATTGAAGGCGATGCAGAACTTTGCGAAAGATACAAAAATATTGTGCCAACACTAAATCTTATGGCTGAACTAAATTTCATTTTGGAGAAAAATAGAAAGCAAAGGGGAGAGATCGATTTTGACTTGCCAGAGCCACAAATTTTGCTTGATGAAAAAATGGAAGTTGTTGACATTGTCAAAAAGCCAAGAACAGTCAGTGAAAGATTGATTGAAAGTTTTATGCTTATGGCGAATGAAGTTGTTGCAGAACATTTCAAAAAGCTTGGTATACCTTTTGTGTATAGAATTCATGAAGTGCCTACAATAGACAAAATAAAAGCATTCAACGATTTTGCAGGAGCAATGGGATATCACTTGAGAGCAAGTGGTGTTGAAATAAAGCCAATGGACATTCAAAAATTTATGAATGGCATTGAGGATGAAGAAAAGAAAAAAATTATCAATTCAGTATTGCTTCGTTCAATGCAAAAAGCAAAATATTCAAGTCAATGTTTGGGACATTTTGGTCTTGCAAACAAATACTATTGCCACTTTACAAGTCCTATTAGAAGATATCCAGATTTGACAATTCATAGAATAATAAAAGATTATTTGCATAATAGACTTAATGAAAAAAAATTGAAAGAACTCAGTCAGTTTGTGGTAAAATCTAGCGCCAAGAGTAGCGAAAGAGAAGTGCTTGCACAAAGAGCAGAAAGAGATGTTGACGACTACTTTAAGTGTAGATATATGAAAAACAAGATTGGTCAAGTTTTTGATGCCACAATTGATTCCGTAACAAACTTTGGATTTTTTGTGGAACTTGAAAACACTGTTGAAGGTCTTGTTAGCATAGCAAGTTTGAAGGGTAGAGATTACACTTTCAATGAAAAATCTCTTGTGCTTTCAAATGGAATAAAGAGATTTCAAATTGGCGACAAAGTCAAAGTTAAACTCACAAATGTCAATCTATCTGAAAGAAATATTGATTTTGAACTTGTTGAATAGATATAACAAAATTAAAAAATAATGGAAAAATTGCAAAAAAATCAATAAAAAATGTAAAAATTCTGCCAATTTTATTCATTTTTTTGAAAATTTTAAATAATAAAACAAAATAAAGGAGAGTATAATGAAAATTATTGCAACAAACAGACGAGCAAGTTTTGAATATTTTTTGCTTGACAAATATCAAGCAGGCATTGTGCTTTCTGGCAGTGAAGTAAAATCTATAAGAGATGGTGGAGTCAGCTTAGATGATAGTTATGTTACAATAAAAGGTACAAATGTTTGGCTTAAAAATGCCTATATAAAGCCATACAAAATGGCAACTCAATTTCTTTTGGATGAAAGGAGAGATAGAAAATTACTTCTCAACAAAAAAGAAATTTTGAAACTTTCTAGGGGACTTAAAGATGTTGGACTTACAATTGTTCCACTCAAAATGTATTTTGAGGGTAACTGGCTAAAAGTTGAAATTGCTCTTGCCAAGGGTAAAAAACTCTATGACAAAAGAGAAAGTATAAAACAAAAAGAACTTTTGAGAGAAAAAGGCAGACATATTTTTGGATAAAATTATATCAAAAAAGCAAATTTAAAAAAAAAAGAATTAACTAAAACAAAAGCTAATTCTTTTTTAATAAAACCTATTCATAAAATTCTAATTTAATAATTTGTTTATTTGCGCGAATTTTGTTGCCATATTGGTCATATAATTCCCAATAATCTATCTCTTCTGATTGTTCATCATTATTATTAGTAGATTTAGGCATGTCACTATATAATGCAATCCAATCAGCTGTTGTTGCACTTGTAAACACAATTTGGTTCATACCATTATAGTAGCCATATAACTTTCCATTCAAACTTGCAATGTACCAATCTTTTTGACTAGACATTGCTTGTTCTCTTGCTGTAGCATTTGTAAAGGTATATTCAATAAATTTTCCATTTGTCATAAATTCAGCACCACCAATTTCACTTGGACGCATTGTGGCAACCAAATTATTATTATAGTATTGTTCCACTAAAACATATCTATATTTTCCAAGTTTGAAGTTGACATTGTAGTTTATGTTATAATTCATATTGTTGTAAGTTATTGTCATTTGTTTTGTTCCAAAAGTTGTTGTGTCAAAATTTGAAACCATAGTTTTGCTCAAGTTGATTTGTTGAGATGAAGCATCTTCATAGTTGATTTGAAGTTTTGCTGTTCCAAAATCAATTTCTTCTTTTGCATAATAGGTTGTTTTCATTTCTCCAACAACTTCAATACTTGCAATTTTTTTGCCATCGTTTGAAACTTTGTTTGCATTGTCACCTAAGAGGTCACTCAAACTGCAACCAGCAAGCATTGGAAGTGCAAGCACAAGCACAAGAGCCAAACTTAAAAATATTTTGCTAAATTTTTTCATTTTTTTCTCCTTAATTTTGATTTTTCGCATCAAATTAGATACTTTTCAAATTTATTATAAACTATCAAGGTGGGGTAGTCAAGAAAAACAAAATAAAAATATAATTTTTGCAAAATTTTATAAAAAACAAACAAGATAACAAAACAAAATTTTAGAAAAAACATAATAGAAATATAAAATATTTATCCATAAAAAACAAAAGGAGAGAGTATGAAAATTATTGCAACAAACAGACGAGCAAGTTTTGAATATTTTTTGCTTGATAAATATCAAGCAGGCATTGTGCTTTCTGGCAGTGAAGTAAAATCTATAAGAGATG
>CAMOHL010000023.1 GCA_946615295.1 uncultured Clostridia bacterium | reverse complement strand
GAAGATTTTTGAGAGATAACAACAGTTTGAGAGTTTCTAGAAGCATTAGAGATACCGCCTATCAAATTTTGAAATCAAGAGAAAAACTGACAAGACAAAACAACAACGAACCTAGCATTGACGAAATTTCTAACGACTTGGGCATAAGTATAAGAGAAGTTGCATTTGCACTTGATGCACTCGCAGAACCTGTGAGTATGTTTGACCCTGTTTATAAGGACGGTTCTGAAACAATAAGAGTTATGGACCAAATTGGCGATAACAAAAACAATCAAGACAAGTGGATTGAAAACTTTGCATTGAAAGATGCACTTAAAAAACTTTCTGATAGAGAAAGACAAATTCTTCTCATGCGATACTATTTGGGTAAAACTCAAATTGAAGTTTCAAACGAAGTTGGCATAAGCCAAGCGCAAGTGTCAAGACTTGAAAAAGAAGCGATAAAATCTATGAGAAAAGATTTCTTTTAACATAGTTCATAAGAGTTTGATTTATGTTAAAAAAATTTGCTAAAATAATTATAATCGTTACAAAATTTATTGCTGATAATTTTAACAAATTTTGAAAAAATATAAAAAAAAGCATAAAAAAACATCAAAATATTCAACTTTTTTGATGTTTTTTTGATTTTTTATTGATTTTTTAGTTTTTTAAGGAATGGTGGAATATCTCCCTTATCAACAACAAGTCGACCATTTTCTTCTTTTATGTTTTGTTGAACTGGTTGTTGATTGTAAGGATTTTGTCTTTGTCCTTGCATATATGGATTTGGAACTTGTCCAAAAGGATTTCCATAGTTTGTTTGTTGTGTTGTTTGTCTTGGTTGACCACCACCAACAACATTTGAGCCAAAGAATTTTGCATAAGGTGATTGTGTTTCAGGTTCTTTTTTTGGTTCAAAACTTCCACCTGTGAAACCTGTTGCAATGATTGTAACTTCAACTTCATCTTTCATATTTTCGTTGATGCTTGTTCCAAATATGATATTACAATTTGGATCAACAACTTCTCTTACAAGTTCACTTGCTTCATTGATTTCATCAAGAGCCATATCAACACCACCCTTGATGTTTAGAAGAACTGCTGTTGCACCTTCAATTTGAGTTTCCAAAAGTGGACTATAAACTGCATTTCTAACAGCTTCTTGCACTTTGTTTTCACCCTTGCCAACACCAATGCCCATATGTGCATATCCACGATTTTTCATAACTGTTCTAACATCGGCAAAGTCAAGATTGATGATGCCTGGTTTCAAAATCAAATCAGAAATACCTTGTATACCTTGTCTTAACACTTCGTCTGCTTTTTTGAAACTTTCAAAAACTGAAGTGCCTTTTGGCATAACTTTCAATAGTTTTTCGTTTGGAATGATTACGAGTGTGTCAACATATTTTTTTAAGTTAGCAATACCCTTTTCGGCATTTGCTGCTCTAATTTTTCCTTCAAATGGGAATGGTTTTGTAACAACGGCAATTGTGAGAATTCCCATATCTTTTGCCATTTGTGCAATAACTGGAGCTGCTCCTGTTCCTGTTCCACCACCCATACCTGCTGTGATAAATACAAGGTCAGCACCTTGCAATGCTTCTGCTATTTTTGCCTTGCTTTCTTCTGCAGCTTTTTGACCTACATCTGGATTTGCTCCTGCTCCCAATCCCTTTGTGAGCTTTTCTCCAATTTGAATTCTCTTTGGAGCTGGATTGCTGAGTAAAGCTTGCTTATCTGTGTTGACAGCAATAAATTCTGGTCCTTTGAAGTTATATGCAATCATTCTTAAAACGGCATTGCAACCACCACCACCTACTCCAATAACCTTGATATTGGCACTTGAATCATCTCTTATCAATTCTTCTTCGTTAAACATAATTTACTCCTTATTTTTTAAACCATTTTTTTATTTTTTGAAATAGGCTTATTTTTTGATTTTTCTTTTCTTTTAGTGCTAAATCCAAAAGACCTAAAACACTGCTATATGTAGGTTTGCTGAGTTGTGGAATGTTGCTAGAAACAACTTCTATGTTTTCTCCAATTCCCTTGCTTAAATAATCCTTTCCACCTTTAAGCAAACAAACTCCACCACCAGTGATAAAAATTGGGATATAGTTGTTGCCCCTAATCTTTATCAAACATCTATTGATTAAGTCCACAATCATATCAAGTCTTGCTGCAACAATTTGATTTGTGAGTTGTGCACTGACTGGTGTAACATTTCCATCTAGACTAACTTCATAAAAATCTTCATCAGTTGCTGCCAAACTCAAAACAACTTTTCTCTTTAAGTTTTCAGCTTCTTTGAATGAAATTTGAAGTATTTGACAAAGGTCAGCTGAAATATGACCACCACCAACTGAAAATTGATTTAGTGAAATCAATCCGTCGCCCTTTATAAAGGCAACTGAACTTGTGAGATATCCAATATCAATCAATATTGCACCACTATCTCTAACTTGTGGGTCAATCAAATACAAACTTTCTGCCAAACTACTGCTTATGTATTCAACTTCTTTCACACCCATATTTTTTAGGATGCCATCAATTGTTTCAATAAACTTGTTGTTTGCCAAAACAAAGCTAACAAGTCCAGAAAGTCTTGTTGAAACCTCTCCCTTTGGATCGATAACCTTTCTGTTATCATCAAGCATAAAGTATATTGGCGAACGGCTGATGATTGTGTAGTCGTCATGTCTGATTTCCTTGCTTGCATTGTCAAACAACATTGAAACATTTTCATTTGTTATTTTTGTTTTTTTGTTGAATGCCACACTTGCTGTTTTGCATTCTACAAAAGTGAAATCAGCAGGAACACCAATATGCAACTTTTCAACTTTGATGCCACTGTTTGTTTCGGCTTTTAATATGCAATTTGCAACTGATTCATAGAGCTTGTCTGGTTCAACAAATTCTCCATTCATAAAACCAGAATATTCAACATCTCCAGACCCCAAAATGTTAAAAGTGTTATTAATTCCACTTTCAGCAATCATAACACTAATCTTGCTAGACCCAAAATCTAGCACAGTAACATACTTTGCTGACATCAGCTTCCTCCATTGCATACTTAAACTATTATATGAATAATTATACCTTTTAGAAAATTTTGTGTCAACAATAAATATATATTTTATTTATTTTATTTGGTTATATTTACCATATTGAATAAAAATTTATATTTATTCATTTTTTTATTCATACAATAATTAAAATAAAATTCCTAAATGAATGCTTACTATCATATTTTTTTGTTGAAATTAAAAAAACAAAAATAAAGCATTTTGCCTTATTTTTGTTCTTTGAGTTGAGATGTCAATCTATCAACACACTCATCAATATTTTTATACATATCGTTTGATTTTGCCTTTGACATCAAATTTATGCCATCAGCTTGAAGTTGCAATTTCATAACAAAATCGCTACCTTCTTTTGTCATATGAACATCAATATTTGCATTTGGTGACAAATCAAACTTTTCAAGCTTTGCAAGTTTTTTATCCACCATGCTTTCTAGTGCTGGGCTAAGCAAATCGCCACAATGATAATTTTTTGTCATAATCAACTCTCCTTTGATGAGATAGATTACCCCATCAATTATAGTTTATCATAGAATATTTTTTTTGACAAACAATATTGTGTTTAAAAAAAATATATACTTCAATATGGATTTTTTAAAACAATAAATCTGCTTTACTCATTCACTATTGAAATAAAAAAAATGCCCGTTTTAGAGCATTTTTAATTATTTTTCATCTGGATTTTCCTTGTCAAATTGAACAAGTTCATTTCTAAATACTTCTCCAATGATATTTGCAGCTTCTGTCATAAGTTCTTTTGTATGAGTTGCTGTGTAGCTTGTTCTAAGTATTGACTCTCCAACTGGAACAGCTGGGCTGATTGATGGGTTTACATAAACACCCTTGTCAAACAACACTTTTGCTGCATACAATGTTCTCATATCTTTATATGTATAGATTGGAATGATTGGAACGATACTATCCTTTGTTTCCTTGATAGGCACTCCATTTCTTATAAGTTCACTTCTCATAAACTTAGCAATTTCTTGCAAGTTTGTAACTCTTTCTGGCTCTCTTTTCAAAATTCTAAGTGCTTGAAGAGCTGCTGCAATACATGCTGGAGGATTGCTTGCTGCAAAAATGAATGGTCTTGAACTGTGTCTTACAAATTCTGCAACTTTTTTTGATGTTGCCATAAATCCACCCAAAGATGCAAGTGATTTGCTGAATGTTCCCATTATGATATCAACTTCATCTTCAAGATTAAAGTATTCACCTGTTCCACGACCACACTTGCCGATAACTCCAAATCCGTGAGCATCGTCAACCATAAGTCTTGCCCCATATTTCTTTTTTAGTCTAACAAGTTCTGGAAGATTGCAGATTTCTCCACTCATACTGAACACTCCGTCAGTAACAATCAAAATTCCCTTGTCTGCTGGAACTGATTTGAGTTTTTCTTCCAAGTCTTCCATATTTGAATGTTCATATCTCAACATTTTTGCATAAGAAAGTCTACATCCGTCATATATGCTTGCATGATTTTCTTTGTCGCAAAGAATATAATCATTTCTTCCACAAATAGAACTTATTATACCCAAGTTGCTTTGGAAACCACTTGGAAAGCATACAACTGCTTCTTTGTGCAAGAATTCAGCAAGTTCCTTTTCAAATTCAAGATGCATATCAAGTGTTCCGTTCAAAAATCTTGAACCTGAACAACCAGAACCATACTTTTCAACAGCTTTAATAACTGCTTCTTTGACTTCTGGGTTACTTGTAAGTCCCAAATAGTTGTTGCTACCAATCATAATAACTCTATGACCTTCCATATTAACAACTATATCTTGTCCACTTTCAAGATAATGAAAATAAGGATAAACTCCCTTTTCTTTTATCTCTTCTAGTCTTTCAAAATTTTCACATTTTTCAAATATATCCATAAAAAAACCACCTGACTTACATTTTATCACAACATAATAACTTTTGCAACAAATATGTCTAATATTCTAAAATATTTTCAAAACACATATTGACAATAATTGTTTATAATCCTATAATATGTATGAGGTTATTATGTCTAAAATTGAACTAGAAAAAGATATAGATTTAAATGAAGTTTTAGAGTTTGCTAAGGAAAAGCACAAAGGTCAAAAAAGAGATAGTGGTGAAGACTACATTGTTCATCCAATTAGAGTTGCAAAACTTGTTGATACATACAAAGCACAATTCAGTAAAAACAGAGAAGTTTTGATTGCTGCTGCACTCCTTCACGATACACTTGAAGACACCTACACAAGTTATAGAGAATTGACTGAAAGATTTGGTATTGTTGTAGCAAGTTTGGTTCAAGAACTTACAACCGCAAAATATGCTTCAAAAATGAAGAGCAAAGCAAAATATTTGGCAGAGAAAATGACAAATATGACAAGTTATGCACTGCTAATCAAACTAGCAGATAGATATGACAATGTTTGCGACCTTTCTGGAACTTCAATTGATAAAAGAACTAGAACAATAAACGACACAAAATATATTATAGATTACTTAATCAAAAACAGAGAACTAACAAGTTCACATAAATTATTTATAAAACTATTACAAGAAAAAATTAGCGAATATGATGAAAATCAGCAATTTGATAGATAATTTAAAAATACTAAATTTTTAAAAAACAATATGCAACCTCATATTGTTTTTTTTATTATTTTTGTTTAAAATCTTTTAACAAACATTAAAAAAGTGAGTTTATGAAATATTTAATATAGTTCATATTTTCTCACTTTTTTAATATTAATAATTTTATATAATTTATAACACCAAACAATGTTTATTGTTACAAAGCTTTTTCCAATGTTTCTTCAACTTGTTCAGTTTGTTTTGTTTCTTTTGTCTTTTTCTTTTTTGTGTTTGGTTTTTTTGTTTCTTCTGTTGTAGAATTTTGATTTCCTGCAGTTTGAGTGTAATAAGAATGAACATTGTTAACTGTAGATTTCAAATCAACTCCAATAGATAGCAACAATTCTTCTAACATAGCAATTTCATCTTCAGTCAAGTCTTTTAAGGAAATATCAATATTTTCTTTTTTATAATAACTTGCCTTTGGACGAGGAAGTTTAAAGTTGTTTGGTTTTTCTGAATTTGGAACCTCAAAAACTTGTTCGTCAAAATTTGTTGAATCAAGCAAATTCTTTTTCTTCAAGTCATCTATAACATATTGTTTTTCTTTGTCTGTCATATCTGACCAGAATTTTTTTACTGTTTTTGGGAAATGCTCTTCATTATACTTTTTTACTTCCTTGATAATTTTTTTAACTTTATCATCATCAAAATGTTCTAGCATAAGTTGTGTGTTAACAAATTTGTTTTGTTTTTTATCCAAAACAATAAATTCACCAGGACAACCCATATCAGGAACATCATAGTTAAAGTATTTTTTGAGTTCTTCTCTTGAATATCTGTTTAAAGCAAACAATGCTTGAATTTGGTCGATATTATACATTTCATCTCTTGTCTTGTTGCCTACAACATTGACAATAACCTGATTTGTTCCCAAAACCTTTTCCATATATGAATTAACATCATTTTTTGTTATGAAATCTGCAATATTTCTCTTTTCCCTATCTGAATAAATTTTGTCATTATTCAAATATGATTGATACATCTTGCTTGTCTTTCCATATATATAATTTGATGAACCAAACTTTCCTGCATCCAAATATTGTTGTTTTATACTTGAAAACTCTTCTTGTGTTATTCCATTTCTCTTTAACAAATCACCAACAATCTTTGCAACAAGTCTCAATGTTTCGTTTACCTTATCATTTTCAACTTGCAAATCAATTACTTTTACACCCTCGTTTAAAGATTGGAAATCATATACATAAGGAGTATATATCAATCCATATTGTCTTCTCAAAACTCTTGTCAGTTCTGATGTTAAAATTGAATTAATATAGTTTGAGCACAATGCACTTTTGTAGTTTTGCTTACCAATTATAGGGAAACAAATTTGAACATAGCTACTGTTTGAATTTACCGTTTGAAGAATCAAGTCAGAAGTTGTTTTTAGTTTTGCTTCCATCATTTTTGGAAGGAACATCTCACCTTTTTCTGGTAATTTTGAAACAATATATTGTTTGCAAAGTCTTTTTGCATCTTCATAAGTAACATTACCATACATACAAACAACAAGATTTGATCTGTTGAAATATTTGTTTCTATAATCAATTAAGTCTTGTCTTGTGATACTTCTAACACTTTCTTCTGTTCCCAACATATTACCACAATCAACATTATAGTCAAAGCAATATGACATAAGATTGTTGTTTAGAATATTTCTAAATGAAATATCTTGGTCTTCATAGTATCTCATTTCTGCAATAACTGGACCTTTTTCTCTTTCAATCTTATCTTCTGGGAAATTAGAATTCACAAGCATATCGCCATTGTGTGCCATACTTGCTTCCAATTCTCTTGTTGGAACCAAGAAGTTTAGATTAACACCGTTATATGATGTTGCACCGTTTTGATGATTGTGCAAATCTCCAGATTTTTTTTCAATTGTTTCTTCATTTCTTGTGCTTGTTCCTGTGAACAACATATGCTCCAAAAAATGTGTTAATCCTGGAATTGTATCTGCTTGAGAACCAGTTGTAATATTGATTGAAACTTCAACTGAATCAACTGTTGGATCATAATAATGGATTAATGTTCCACCTTCTTTAAATTTGTGAACTTTATAAAACATAAGTGTTTCCCCCTAAGTCTTTAATCTTACAATGTATATTATATATTATTTTTTTCCATTTGTAAATAGGTAATTTAAAAAAATATCCAGTTTAGGTCCTTATAACCTATAGCCTATTTTTTTGCAATGTTATAATTATTGTTTTTTTACAAGTATATTCCAAATGATTTTATTTTCAAAACCGCACTTGAGATATAATTTTAATGGATTGCACTTGCTATTCAATTCTCCTGATACTGTAACAAATTTTGCATAATTTTTTAATCTATTCAACAATTCACAAACAACAAAATATCCCAAGCCTATCTTTCTATATTCAGGAGAAACCTGTATCCACTCTATTATTCCTTCTCCTATTTCATCATCAAATTCCGCAATACCTGATGCAACAATTTGTTTTGTTGTTTTATCTGCTACCGCAATCCATAAATCTGACTTGTATACAGAATGCTTCAAGTATTTTTTTAATTCTTCAGCAATCATACCATTGTTATAACAATAGTCAATATGTTTTGCATAATCTTCAATTGAAGCAGAAACCACTTCAAAATTGTTTTTTAATTTTACTTCTTGCAAATTTTTCAGCCAATGAATTAACTTAAAATATTGTTTATTATTATAATCATCAAACTGCTTTTCAAAAAAAACATCTTCTCTAATAATTTTCATATTGTCAGGAATGTCTATGACTCTACTTTTCCACAGTGGAAGAGATGAGGCTTTGCAAGGATTTTTTAAATATTCATTTTTTTCTATCTTTTCAATCATAACAACCTTTTTTGTTTTATTCTGTGCCATAAAGCAATTTTAAGTTTTCTTGCTCATCAAGCAAAAATTGCTTTAGCATACTATATCTTTTGACAAGATAATTGTTGTGAACCATTCTGGCAATGTTTTGTTTTGTTCCAACCAAAACAACCATTTTTTTTGCCCTAGTAACAGCAGTATATAGCAAATTTCTTGTCATAATAATACTTGCTCCACTGATTATTGGCATAACAACAACATCAAACTCACTACCCTGACTTTTGTGAATTGTGATTGCATAAGAAAGCATCAAGTCATATATATTTTCTCTTGAATAAACTGCTCTTCTGCCATCTTCAAACAAAACAGTTATTTCTCCAGTTTGTCTAGAGATATCTTCAATTACTCCACCATCGCCATTAAACACTCCTTGACCAAACTCCAAAATACCATCTTCGGAAACTCGCTCCCAAGATTGCTCATAGTTGTTTTGTGTTTGCATAACTTTGTCGCCAACTCTATATATC
>CAMOHL010000022.1 GCA_946615295.1 uncultured Clostridia bacterium | reverse complement strand
TTATACTTTTCCAAAATCCACTTATCCATTGCTTCGAGCTTGACTTCTTTTGGTTCATATCCTTCCAAAAATGAAAGCACAAATTTCGATGCATTCCAAATTTTGTTTACAAGCTTTTTTCCATTGTCAAACTCAACAAGTGAAAATGCTGTATCCTTTCCAAGTGTCATATTGTTTGCCCAATATCTTGTAACATCGGCAGAATAGTTTTTGATTATGTTTTGTGGAGAGTCTTGACTGTTGCCCTTTGACTTTGCAAGTTTTGAACCGTCTGCACTTGTAACATATCCTGAAATCATCAAATCCTTCCAAGGAAGTTTGCCAAAGTGATACAAACTCTTTGTTATTGTGTAGAAGTCCCAAACTCTTATGTTATCATGAGCATTTGGTCTCAAATTCATTGGAACCATTGTGTCATCAAAGCCCTTTTGTGTGTAAAGGTCAGTTGAAATTTGTGGTGTTAAACTTGATGTTGCCCATGTGTCCATAACATCGGTTTCGCCAACAAATTCGTTGCAACCACATTCACAAGGAGTTTTTGGACTATCTTTAAGTGGGTCAACAGGCAAATCTTCAATGTTTGCAAGTTTAACCTTGCCACAATTTTTACAATACCAAACTGGGAATGGAATTCCAAAATATCTTTGTCTTGAAATACACCAATTCCAAGATAGGTTTTCTACCCAATTCAAATATCTCGCTCTCATTGTTTGTGGATACCAATTGAGTTTGAGTCCTGCATCGTAGAGTTCTTGTTTGTGGCTCAAAACATCAATAAACCATTGCTTTTTTACTGCAATTTCAACAGGTGTTCCACATCTTTCGTGAGTTGAAACGGCATGGCAAATGTTTTCTTGTTTTATGAGCAAATCGTTTTCTTTAAGTTTTTCTATTATTTGTTGTCTTGCATCCAAAATTGAAAGTCCTTCAAATTCACCTGCAAGTTCAGTCATTCTTCCATCGTCAGTAAAACACTTTTTGATTGGAAGGTTATGCTTTCTTTGCCACTCTTTGTCGACAGTGTCTCCAAATGTGCAACACATAACCACACCAGAACCCTTGTCAAGTTCAACCAAATCGTCTTGCAAAACAGGAACTGAATAGCCAAAATATGGAACAACCAAATTTTTGCCAAGCAAATGTTGATTTTTTTCATCTTTTGGATTGATGAATACACAACAAACACCACAAAGCATTTCTGGTCTTGTTGTTGCAACAACAACATAATCCTGTGTTCCTTCAATATAGAATTTCAAATAGTTGAAAGTGCTTTCTATATCTTTGTTTTCAAGTTCTGATTGAGCACAAGCTGTTCTACATTCAGTGCACCACAAACTTGGTGATTCTGCATGATAAACAAGCCCTTTGTTATACAAATCAATGAATGATGTTTGTGAAATCTTTTGTGTTCTTGGAGCAATTGAAGAATAGTGAGTTTTTAAGTTGCAACTGAAACCTGCAACCTTATACAAATCAAAAAACTCTTCTTCTAACTTTCTTGTTTCGTCCAAACAAATTTCAATAAACTTTGCTCTTGGAAGTTCGTGAGCTCTTTTTTTGATAACCTTTTCAACATATCTTTCTGTTGGAAGTCCGTTGTCATCAAAACCAAATGGAAAATAAACTGCTTCACCCTTCATTCTGTGATGTCTTGCAATTGTTTCTATGTGCATATATGAAGATAAATGTCCCATATGAATTTTTCCGTTGCAAGTTGGAGGTGGAGTATCTATTGAATATGTTGTTTTGTGTCCTTCTGGGCAATACTTGTAGATATCATTATCAAACCAATAGTCTTGCCATTTTTTTTCTTTTTCTAATGCTATGTATTTTTTGTCTAACATTGTAACCTCTCAAATTTATGAAATTATAAAATTAACAATCAAAATTATATCACTTCAAACTTAGAATATCAACTATTTTAAAAGTTTAAATAAAAAATTATTATTATATAAAAAAATTAGTTATAAACATTTCTGCCTAAAACTAATTTTTTTTAAATGACATTTGTTACACTTCTTCGAACTGGCTATTGTAGAGATAATAATAAAAACCTCGTTTTTCCAAAAGTTCTTTGTGTGTTCCCTGCTCTATTATATTTCCCTTGTTCATAACCAGAATTTTGTCTGCATTTTCTATTGTTGATAGTCTATGAGCAACAATAAATGTTGTTCTGCCCTCCATCAAAGTATTAAATGCAGATTGAATCTTGAGTTCTGTTCTAGTGTCTATGTTGCTTGTTGCCTCATCCAAAATGAGCATAGGTGGTCTTATGAGCATAACTCTTGCAATGCACAAAAGCTGTTTTTGTCCTTGTGAAATATTTTGACCACCTTCGGAAATATATGTGTTGTAACCATCTTTTAGTTTTGAAATAAACTCATCACAACCTGCAAGTTTTGCGGCTTCAACAACTTCTTCCATTGTTGCATTTGGCTTTCCATAGGCAATATTTTCTTTTATTGTTCCTGAAAAAATCCATGTTTCTTGCAAAACCATTCCATATTTGTTTCGCAAACTATCTCTTGTTATTTCTGTTATGTTGTTTTCGTCAATATAAATTGCACCAGAATTCAAATCGTAAAATCTCATCAAAAGATTTATAACTGTCGTTTTTCCACAACCAGTAGGTCCAACTATAGCTATTTTTTGTCCTTGTTTTACATCGAGTGAAAACCCACTGATAAGTTTTGTTTTTGGAGTGTAAGAAAACTCTGCATCTTCAATTTTTATGTTGCCATCAACACTTGCAAGCACTTTTGACATCTTGTCGCTTGGCTCATCATTATAATTCAAAATATAGAAAATTCTATCCGTTGAAGCGACTGCTGCTTGAAGTTCACTCACTTCACTAGAGAGCAAATTGAATGGTTGACCAAAACTATTTGCATAACTCAAAAAGCTGGAAATCAAACCAATGCTAACTTTTCCCTTTATAGCAAGCATTGCACCAACAAATGCAACAATGATATAAACAAGAGCATTTATAACTCTTGTTGTTGGATTTGAAAAGTGAGAATAAAAATCTGCTTTTTCACTGACGGTATAATATTTTTGATTTATTTTTTCAAAGTTTTGAACAGCCCTTTCTTCATAATTGAAACAAGAAATCAATCTATCACTTGAAATATATTCTTCCAAAAAGCCGTTTAGTTCTCCTTCACTTCTCGCCTGTTCCACAAAAAGTTTGTAGGACTTTTTTGCAATGTATGTGCATATGAACAAACTTATTGGAGTTATGAGCATAACAACCAAAGCAAGTGTATAGTTTAGCACAAACATAAATATTATTGTTCCAATAATTGTGATTGCTCCATTTGTGATGCTAGACATACCTTCTAGATATCCGTCAGTCAAAAGGTCAACATCATTTATCATTCTCGAAAGCAAATCTCCATGCTGATTTGAATCAATAAACTTTAGTGGCACAGTATTAAACTTTTTGAATATAAGTTTTCTCATTCTACTGCTAGATTTGAAACAATAAACATTGCTAAAATAGTTTGCCATAAAAGTAAAGAGTGAACTTCCACAAACAAACAGCAATAAAAGTTTTATGTTGTATATTAGCAAGTCAAAGTCAACAAGATTTTGACCAATGATTGTGTCTATACTCTTTCCAATATAAACAGGAATAAGCAAATCAAAAATTGTGCTTATAAACACTCCAAAGATGGATAGATACAAATAGGCATGATATGGCTTACCAAAAGCCAAAACCTTTTTTGTCTGCACAAAAATATTTTTTATGTTAAACTTTTTTCTGCCTTTTGCAATAGAGTTTGCCCTTGACTTTTCTGGACTTTCTTCAACTGCAAAAGTTGTTTTGTCTATACTTTTGGCCATTTTTTCTCCTTTTTTTTAATTTTTTGCAAGTTTTTTTGCGTTTTTTTTATGACTTATTTATATTTTTAGTAAAATTTTTTTAATATCAAAATTATTTGTTTTGACTATCAAATATTTCTTTGTAAACCTCACAAGTTTCAAGTAACGATTTGTGGTCTCCAATTCCAACAACATTTCCAGCATCTAGCACAACAATTTTGTCAGCTTGTTTTATGGAATTTGTTCTTTGAGAAACATATATTTTTGTTGTATCTTTCAAAGTGAGTTTTAGTGCCTTTCTTAGTTCTAAGTCAGTTTGAAAATCAAGAGCTGAAGAACTGTCATCAAGTATCAAAACTTTTGGATTGCCAACAACTGCTCTTGCAATTGTTAGTCTTTGTCTTTGGCCTCCCGAAAAGTTTCTTCCTCCCCTTTCTACAACCGACTTTATTCCATTTGGTTTTTCTGAAACAAAGCCATAGGATTGAGAAACAATCAATGCTTTTGTGAGTTCTTCTTGACTTGCATCTTCATCTCTAAATTTCAAGTTACTCTCTATTGTTCCACTAAAAAGTGTTGGATTTTGTGGAACTATTGAAACAATTTTTCTGAGGTCTTTTAGGTTGTATTCATTTATATTTTTTCCGTCAATCAAAATTTCGCCTTTTGTAACATTGTAAAGTCGTGGAAGTAGGTTTACAAGCGAACTCTTTCCACTACCCGTTCCACCAATAATTCCAACAGTTTCGCCTGGCATAATTTTGAGCGATAAATTTTTGACAACATCTTTTATTCCATTGTAAGAAAAACTAACATTTTTGAATTCTATTGTTGGAGTTACTTCATCAGTTTGAGTTTCTGCACTTGTTGATTTTACTGATGGTTCCAAAACAAAAATGTCGTTTATTCTTTTTTTGCTTGAACCTGTTCTTATATAAATTATTATCAATCTTGCAATAGCAACCAAACTTGCTGCAATTTGTGATAGATAGTTGATAAACGAAACAATTTGACCTTGTGTGAGCCCACCAATGTTCACTTGGATTGCTCCAACATAGATAACAATAACAACAGCCATATTGACAACCAAACTGAGTATTGGTTGCAAAACTGATGAATATGTCCCAACCTTGATGTTGATGTCCATATATTTGTTGTTGACAGAATCAAATCGTTCAATTTCTTGTTGTTGTTTGTTGAATGCTCTAACAACTCTGTTTCCAGACAAGTTTTCTCTTGTTACATTGCTGACTTTGTCCAAATTGTTTTTTACTTCAACAAACAAAGGGTTTGTCTTTTTCATTATAACCCAAAACAATAGCAAAATTATTGGCATAACTGCAACAAATATTAGTGATAGCTTCACATTGATTATTATTGCTGCAACTGTGCTACCAATCAAAAGGAATGGTGCTCTTGAAACTTGTCTTATGGTCATACCAATTGCTGTTTGACATTGACTGACATCGTGAACAACTCTGTTTGTCAAAGCCATTGTTGTATATTTGTCCATTTCACTACTAGATAGAGTTGTTATCTTTGTGTAGATATCTCTCCTCAAATCTTTACCAACTCCAAAAGCAGTGATTGCCGAACACTTTTGACAGGCAATGGCAAATCCAAAACCAACAAGATTTATTACAATAACAACAACACTGATTGTTATGATATAACTTGTGTCGCCATTAGGGATGCCCTTATCCAAAATCAAAGCAACAAGAATTGGTGTAACCAAATCGGTTATTGCCTCCAAAAATTTGAATATTGGTCCAAGTATCAAAGGCAATTTATAATTTTTTAAATATGGTTTTAGTTTAAACTTCATATATAAATATTCTCACTTTTGATTTATTTTATAAATAAAATAAACCATTTTAAAAAAAATGTCTATCAAATCTATAACAATAATAAAAATAATATAAGCGCAAAAAAAGTGAACAATTTTGTTCACTTTTTATTACAATTTTTCTAAATATGAATATAACTCATTTTGAACTGCATAGCTTGAAAAACTGATGTTTGAACTGTTTGATGACAAGTTTTTGAAATATGCAGTTGTTTGAGTTGCTTCACTTGAGTTTTTTAGTTCAATATAAATTGAAAAATACTTGTTTGTTTTGTTAGTTTGATATTCTTTGCCATTGAGCATTATTGTTTGCTCATCTTTGTAAAAGAATTCAACAAAACTATCACTTGATGATGACAATGATTTGTAATCTTCTCTTGTTGTTATGTCAAAAGAATTTATGCCTTGCGATTTAAGTTCACTTTGCTTTATTGAAAAACTTTTGTTATACAAATCAATGATTTTTTGATATTCTTTGTCTGTTTTTTCAAAACTTATCACTGAGCTGTTGTTTGACAAATGAATTCTTATGATGTCTGGATTTTTAAATCCAAAATTCATATCCATAGTCTTATTACTATTCAAAACAACAAAAAGACAAATTGAAATCAAAACAATCGCTATAACCAAACTTGCAATTTTCATATATATTGCTTTTTTTGATTTTTTAACTTTTTCTTCCATATTTCAATAACAAATTATTTGTTATCTCCTTGATTATTATCTTCTGAATTGTTTTCTTTTTGCTTGTCATCTTGTATTTTATCAATTTGTTTTTCTGATTGAGTTTCTTCTTTTGATTGATTTTCTTCAACTTCGGCTTTTTCTTGTTGATTTTTCTCAGCATTATTTTCTACTATCTTTTCATCTTCAACAATAATTCCGTTTTGTTTCATCGCTTCAAAAGCTCTGTTTTTTAAACTTTCAATTCTCTTTTTGTCTTCTTCAATTTTGAGTTGTCTTTCTCTTTCAAGCTCTTTTTGTTCTTCTTCATCTCTTTGTTTGAGAATTTGAATTATTTCGGCATTTGGTTTGCCTTCCATAATCATATTAACTTCATCAGTGTAAATTGTTTCAACTTCAAGTAGCAAAGTTGCCATTGCTTCGAGTTTATCCATATTTTGTGTGAGCAACTCTTTTGCTTTGGCATAGTTTTCTTCAAGTATTCTATGAACTTCTTCATCAATAATACTTGCAGTTTTTTCACTATATTCAACTTGGTTGTGATAATCTCTTCCAATAAACACTTCGCTTGTTGAACCCAAGTTTACAAATCCCAACTTTTCACTCATACCAAATTGAGTAACCATTCGTCTTGCAATTTTTGTTGCCTTTTCAATATCGTTGCTTGCACCTGTTGTGAAATCTTTAAAAATCAATTCTTCTGCAACTCTTCCACCCATCATTGTACAAATCAAACTGTTGAGCTTTCCAACTGTTGCATAGTTGTCATCAGTTTCTGGACGACTCATTGTGTAACCACCTGCCATACCTCTTGGAACAATGCTAACTTCTTGCACATCATCAGTAAGTGGCAACAATTTGTGAAGTATTGCATGACCACTTTCGTGGTATGCTGTTATTTTTTTATCTCTCTCAGTTACAATATGACTTCTCTTTTGAGGTCCCATCATAACCTTGTTTGCAGCTTCGTTGATGTCAATCATAGTAATTCTTGGACGATTGTTTCTACCTGCCAAAATTGCAGCTTCGTTCAAAAGGTTTTCTAGGTCTGCACCACTAAAGCCACTTGTTATTCTTGCAATATTTGTAAATGTTACATTGTCTGCAAACTTTTTGTTTCTTGCATGAACTTTCAAAATTGCTTCTCTTTCCTTTATATCAGGCATATTGACAACAATTTGTCTGTCAAATCTACCAGGTCTGAGAAGTGCTGGATCCAAAACATCAGGTCTGTTTGTTGCTGCCATAACAATTATGCCTTCATTGCTATCAAATCCATCCATTTCAACCAAAAGTTGATTGAGTGTTTGTTCTCTTTCGTCATTTCCACCACCAAGGCCTGCACCTCTTTGACGACCAACTGCATCAATTTCATCAATAAACACAATGCAAGGTGCATTTTGTTTTGCTTGGTCAAACAAATCTCTAACTCTGCTTGCACCAACACCAACAAACATTTCAACAAAATCACTACCAGAAATTTTGAAGAAAGGCACATTGCTTTCACCTGCAACAGCTTTTGCGAGAAGTGTTTTTCCTGTTCCTGGTGGACCAACAAGAAGTAGTCCCTTTGGAATTCTTGCTCCCAAATCAGTAAACTTTTTTGGGTTCTTCAAAAAGTCAACAAGTTCAACAAGTTCTTGTTTTTCTTCCTTTGCACCTGCAACATCTGAAAATTTAACTTGGCTTGGTTTGGTTGTTTTTGCTTTTGTTTTTCCAAAGCCAATACTCTTGTTGTTTTGTGCACCAATTGATTTTATGATAAAGAATGCAAGAACTGCAACAAATATCAAACTCATATATGGTAGCAACTTTGAAAGCCAGCTTTCTTGTGCTGGTTGAGTGTCATATTCAATTTGTTGTGCTGGAATAAGTGTTTTCTTTTTTACAGCTCCGTTTGCATCATATTGAATGTTTCCATTTGCATCTAAATCATTAACAAGCAAGTTGCTGTGATTGTAGTTATACAAATATGTCTTTACATCAGAAACTTCAGTTCCTACTGCAACAGTAAAAGTGAAATCTGCATATTTTGAGTTTTTGAATACATCTGCTGAAATTTCACTTCCAACAACTCTAACTCTAAATGAGCCACCAACACCATAAACATGTGTTACTTCACCTGCTTCGACTTTTGCAGTGAACTCTTCATAAGAAATTTCTGTTCCCCTGTTGAAGTTTGCAAATGCAAAATATGCAACTACAATCAAAACAACAACTAGGGCAACTATCAATATAGTTCTAAATTTATTTGATTTAGCCATTCTTCCTCCAATATATTCTCAATATATATGATATTATCACAATTTTAAAATTTGACAAACTTATTTTTATCACTTTGCAAAATATTATGATAATTTTTTTTATATTCGACAATTTATATATACATAAATTTCTTTTTAAATATTTACAATTCAAAGCAATAGCAAAACAAAATTTAAACAAAATTTTATGCTTTTTTGCAAAAAATTCTAAAAAAACTTAATAAAATAACAAATTTTGCCATATTTTTTAATAATTTTGTATATTTTTTTATCAGTGGGTAACCATAAAATCAAAGGAGATTTTATGGCAAATAGAGTAACAATTTGTGGACTTGACACTTCTACTCTTCCTAAACTAAAAAATAATGAACTTGTTGAACTTATGAAAAAAGTTAAGAAGGGTGATGAACAAGCAAAAAAACAATTTATTTTTGCAAACCTTCGACTTGTTTTGAGTGTTGTTCAAAGATTTTCTGGTAGAAAAGAAAGCCCAGACGATATGTTTCAGGTTGGATGTGTTGGACTTATAAAAGCAATAAACAATTTTGATGTCAACCTCAATGTAAAATTTTCGACCTATGCAGTACCTATGATTATTGGAGAGATTAGAAGATTTTTGAGAGATAACAACAGTTTGAGAGTTTCTAGAAGCATTAGAGATAC
>CAMOHL010000021.1 GCA_946615295.1 uncultured Clostridia bacterium | reverse complement strand
CTTGAAACATTCGAATCAGTTATTGGTAGCCAAACTTACACCGACAAAACTGCAAGTGAAGATACAGTTTATACCTATTATATTGAAGTTCTGCAAGATGATGAAAAAACAATAAAAAGCAATGCAGTAAAAGTTTTCATAGAACCAAATATAAATGGTATAAAAAAATTGATAAGTTTTTGGTAGGTTTTATATAACTAACTCGGATAACATGTTGTTTGATATATCCAAAATTCTCTAGCTTAAAATAAGAATTGCTAAGTAGCACAATCATTGCAATAACTATAAACAAAATGAGGTTTGCATAGTAGTAAATTTGTTTAAAAAATTTTGCATAATACCCCGGAATTACTAACAATTTTGGTGCTATGCAAAAAAATATATTTAAAATAATCATAAAAAAAGTGGCAATATAATTTGCCACTATTTTTTAATCTATAAATTAAATTTTGAAATATTTTTCTTGTATCAAAACAATAATGTTTTACTCTATTTTGCAAACAAAATTTCTTTTACTTTGCCTTCAATTTCGTTTCTCAATTCTTCATTTTGTTCAAGATATGCTTTGACATTTTCTTTTCCTTGACCAATCTTGTTTTCACCATAGCTAAACCAAGAACCACTTTTTTCAACAATGTTGTTTTCAATTGCAACATCAAGCAAACATCCAATTTTGCTGATACCTTTACCATACATAAGGTCAAATTCTGCTGTTTTGAATGGACTTGCAAGTTTGTTCTTTACAACTTTTACTCTTGTTCTGTTTCCAACAAATTGATCACCATCTTTGATTGTGTCAACCTTTCTAACATCAAGTCTAACACTAGAATAGAATTTTAGTGCCTTTCCACCTGGTGTTGTTTCTGGTGAACCAAACATAACTCCAACTTTTTCACGAAGTTGATTGATGAAAATCACACATGTTTTTGTTTTGTTTACAATTGCTGTGAGTTTTCTAAGGGCTTGGCTCATAAGTCTTGCTTGAAGACCAATGAAACTATCCCCCATTTCTCCATCAATTTCTGCCTTTGGAGTGAGAGCTGCAACAGAGTCAACAACAATTATGTCAACTGCTGAACTCTTTACCAAACTTTCACAAATGTCAAGTGCTTGTTCTCCTGTGTCTGGTTGAGATATGTATAATTCGTCCATATTCACACCAATATTGCTTGCATAAACTGGGTCAAGTGCATGTTCAGCATCAATAAATGCTGCTGTTCCACCAAGTTTTTGAGCTTCTGCAACAACATGAAGTGCAACTGTTGTCTTTCCTGAACTTTCAGGTCCATAAATTTCTATAATTCTACCCCTTGGCATTCCACCAATTCCAAGTGCCGCATCAAGTGTCAAACATCCTGTTGGTATCACTTCTATATTTTGAACTGCAATATCGTTCATTTTCATAATTGCACCCTTTCCAAATTGCTTTTCTATTGAAGCAATTGCAAGGTCCAATGCTTTTCTTTTGCTATCTTCCATAATATCTCCTAACAAAAATAATTATAGCACAAATGTTTGAGAGTGTCCATTGTTTTCAATAATATTATATATTATTTTCTTATTATAACAGATTCAAACCATTGCTCTTGAAAATTTGTGAGTTTTCTTATTTCTTCATCACTAAACTCTGTTCCATCTCTTACAACAATCAACTTGTCATCGTCGTCATTTATTCTGTGAATTATGGCAATTACTCTACCTTCAAATTCATCTAGAGGTTTGTCAACACCAAGCACATAGGCATCAAGTTCTTCACCATCGCCCGAAACAGTGTTTGGAATAAATCCATAGTTTACTTCATACAAAAAACCATGTTTTGGGTGCTTTGAACCAAGAGGTCTATCCATTTTTACTGTTACAATTTTACCGATATATTCTCTATTATCCATACATATATCTCCCTTTTTATTTTTCATCAACAAAAACTTTTGTGTTTTTTGCAATATATACAATCATAGAAAGCACTGTCATAAATAGTGCAATTGCCAAGAATCCATATCCTGTCCACTTAAATATTGAAAGTATTGTTGAGTTTGTTGTTATTTCCAAAAGTCCTGCAAAAACAATCAAAATTGGAAGTGCTATATCTTGACTAAATGTTTTATATTTTCCAAATTTGTTTGCTGCTATAACAACACCTTTTGAACTTGCAACCATTCGAAGCATATCAATAGCCAAATCTCTTGCAACAGTGATAACAATTGCAATTGCACCAAATGGGGCTGGAATTGTTCCATCACAAGCAATCAAAATCAAAGCAGTTGTAACAAGTAATTTGTCGGCTATAGGGTCCAAAAATTTTCCAAAATTTGTAACCAAATTATACTTTCTTGCAATATAACCATCCAAAAAATCGGTTATTGCTCCAACAACAAACAAAACAGCTGCAATAAATTTGCCATAAGGCACAAAACTTGCCAAGTAAACAAACATCATAAGTGGTGTTATAACAAGTCTTGTCAAGCTTAATTTGTTTGGTAAATTCATAGTATTTCTCCCCTTAAATCAATTCCTTCAAGTCCAGTTATTTTGACAGAATAGAAATCTCCAACTTTTATCTTTTTTTTGTTTGATGTTGCAAAAATCAAACTATCAACACCTGGAGAATTATATTGGTTTCTCAATGCAATAGTGCCATCTTCGTATATCTTTTCAACAACACTCATTGTGGTTTTTCCAATAAATCTCTTTTGATTTTCAATCAAAATATTTTCTTGAACTGATTGTATTTCAGCAAGTCTATCATCCTTAACTTTTTCTTTCACTTGATTTGGCATATTATATGCTGCAGTGAGTTCTTCTCTTGAATACTTAAAAAATCCAACAAATTGCAACTTTTGTCTTTCCAAAAAGTCTTTAAGAGTTGCAAAATCTTCTCTTGTCTCTCCCGGAAAACCTACAATAAATGTGCTTCTCACGGCAATAAAATGCTTTTGATTTCTTATTTTTTTGAGTAAATCTTCATAGGATTCGAGAGTATCTTTTCTGTTCATATTTTTCAAAATATTGTTGCTTGCATGTTGCATTGGAATATCAAGATACTTACAAACTTTTTTATTGTTTGATATCTCAGCCAAAAGTTCATCACTAATCAAATTTGGATAGCAATAATGAAGTCGTATCCATTTGAGTTTTCTTATTTTAGACAAAACTTTAATCAGTTCAACAAGTTTTGGCTCTCCATACAAGTCAGCGCCATAATTTGTTACATCTTGAGCAACCAAAATGAGTTCTCTCACTCCACTTTTTACAAGTGCTTTTGCCTCTTTATATAACTCTTCAACTGGTTTTGAAGTGAACCTTCCCCTTATCTTTGGAATTGTGCAATATGAACAACAATTGTTGCAACCATCGGCAATTTTTAGATAAGCATAATAACTAGGTGTTGAAACTGACCTTTTTAAAGCTGAATAACGACCACAATCATTTGCTCTTGTGTCAAGTCCATATAGTCCCTTGACAACATTTAAAATTTGATCGTTGTTTTTAAGTCGCAAAACGGCATCAACTTCTGGAAAACCTTTTTTTACTTCATCATAATACCTTTGAGCAAGGCAACCAGTAACAATAAGCTTTTCGCAATTTTCACTCTTCTTTTGCATTGCATCGCAAATATAATCAATACTTTCTTCTTTTGCTGAACGGATAAAAGCACAAGTGTTAACAATAACAATTTGTGCTTCATCAATATTTTCAGTTTGCTTTATTCCATAATTTTCTAGCAAATAAGCCATTTCTTCGCCGTCTACTCGGTTTTTATCGCAACCAAGATTGAGAAGAAAAAACTTTTTTGCAATCAACTCTTCTTTTGTCAAAATATTCTCCTAAAAATTTAATCATAATTATCAAAATCAGTGTCGCCAAAAATTTCTATATATTGCTCTTTTGTCATATAAACAGCTCTTGCCTTTTGTGAGCCATCACCTTGAGAAATATATCTCTTCTTTTCCAAATAGTCCATAATTCTGCCTGCTTTGACAAAGCCAACTCTTTGAGTTCTTTGAATGTAGCTTGCACTTGCTCTGCCAATTCGAATAAACTCTTTCATAACATTTTTTGCATATTCGTGCATTTCAGCTTCTTCATCGTATTCTTCATCAAAACTTGCAAATGTGCCATCTGGATTGACAGTTTCGGCTTCTTTTGATTTGTTGAATTCATTTTCAACATTTTCATCAAAAATAGATTCGTTGTGAGATATAACATATTCAACAACTGACTTTATTTCATCTTCTGAAACATAGCAACCCTGCAATCTTTTAAGTCCCTCATTACTACCAGGTGCAGAATACAACATATCTCCTCTTCCAAGTAGATTTTCAGCACCACCATAGCCCAAAATTGTTCTACTATCTGTTTGAGAAGTCAAAAAGAATGCAATTCTTGCAGGGAAATTGTTTTTTGCAGTTCCACTCAAAACATCGACACTAGGTCTTTGAGTTGCAAGCACCAAATGAATACCGGCTGCTCTTGCTTTTGCTGCAAGTCTTGCAACTTTGTTTTCAATATCTTTACATTCACTTTGCATCATATCTGCAAATTCGTCCATGATAATGATTATATATGGCATCTTTGGCAGATATCTATCTTTTACCTCTTGAAGTGAATTGTAGCTGTCAATATCTTTAACCTTATATTGTTTCAAAAGTTCAAGTCTTTTTTCCATTTCATTGATAGCCCAACCAAGAGCATTGTCTGCCTTTTTTGGTTCACAAATGATATCTGGAATAATCAAATGTGGAAGCCCAGCATACATAGAAAATTCAACTCTTTTTGGGTCAATCAAAATAAATCTCACATCTTCTGGACTAGACTTATACAATATACTCAAAATCAAACAATTCAAGCATACTGACTTTCCACTACCTGTGCTACCTGCAATCAAAACATGAGGCATTTTGTTGACTGAACAAATGTCAATAACACCATTTAGTTCCTTTCCAAGACCAAATGCACAAGGAGATTTGCTCGTTTTGAATGCTTCACTTTGCAAAACATCTTTGAGTGATACTGTCGCTACTTTGTCATTTGGAACTTCGATACCAAATGCTCTCATACCTGGGATAGGCACTTGAATTCTTATCTTTTTTGTGGTTGCAATTCTCATTGCGATATCGTTTTCTAGGCTAGGAATTTTGCTAACACTAATTCCCACAGGCATTTCAAGTTCATATCTTGTTACTGCTGGTCCCCTAGTTATTCCAATAACCTTTGCTGGAATTTTGAACTCTTCCAACACTTCTTCAATTTTGTGTCCTGTTTCTTCAACATCTCCACCATATGTGTTTGGGTCAGTTGATTCAGTTGTCAACAAATCTATTGTTGGTTTTGTGTATCTATACAAAGGTATTTTTTGTTTTGGCAAATTGTTCTGTAGACTTTCAACCAGTTCTTCATTTTTTCTATTTATTTGATAATCTATTGGATTCTTGCTTGAAATATCAAATTTTTTTGTATAAGAATAATCATTGTTTTGAAAACTCTTTGGAAGGTCAATTTCTTTTTGAGGGAAATTGTTATCAAAAATTTCGTTCAAGTTGTTTTCTTTTTGCTCTTCGGTTTCTATTCCGTCTATTTTTACTTCTTCATTGCTTTGATTTGAAATTTTGTCCAAATAGTCAACTTGTTCACTTGGTGAATTATAGTTAAATTTTATGCTAGTTGATTTTGGAGTGCCAAATAATTCTTCATCTTTAGATTCTGTGCTTTCATGATTTTGTGAATTATCATTGAAAATTGCATTGTTTGAAGGTGAATATGTTTGCTCTGGACTTATTTTGTCTAGTCCCATAAACTTTCTATATTCACTATACATATCTTCATCAACAGCTGATTTTTTTGTCTCTATTTGTGATGAGTTAAAACCAAAAGTGCCACTATAATTTTCTGCATAATTTTTGCTAGAAAAAACTGTTCCACCACTGTTCATATAGTTTTTGTTGAAAATATCCAATTGATTTGTGGTTGGATTATAATCATTGCTGTTTTGATTTATTCTGTCTAGTCCCAACTTTCTTCTTGCAATTTCTCTAGATGAAAGTTCGTTGCTGACTTCTGCATTTATTCCAACACCTTGATTTTGTTGTGATTGAAGTTCGTTTTCTGCAGTGTTGATTGTTATTGTCTTTGTTTTTTCTTCTTTTTGAGCCACTTTTTTTGTTGCTGTTTTGTTATCGTTTTTTTTGAATAATTTAAAATCTATTTTTGAAAGCGATTTGTTTTCTGCAATTTTGTTGTAGATAATTGTTACACAAACGACCAAAATTATTGCAAAGAAAATATATGCACCAAAATTCAAGAATTTTTGAAGTGGATAAATAACAAGTCCAAACAAAAGTCCACCAACTGATGCTTGCATATTGTAGATGTATGAAAGATAACTTCCATAATTGTATGCAGAAACATCTATCCCACTAAACGACATATGGAATATTGCAATTATGCTAAAAAGTGCAAAACTAAGTGCTATGAGCATCGATTTTGAAATGTTGTATTTTTTGCCTTTTAGGAGCATTCCACTAACCAAAAAGAGTGTTGTGAAAATTGCATAAGCAAAAATACCAAAAATTCCCAATAAAAAATATTTTACAAATCCTAACAAGTTTGTAAACAATGAAAAATAACCAATACTTGCAACAATAGTCAAAATGATTGCAACAAGTTTTGATTTTGAAATTTTAGGTTCTCTATTGTTATCATTCATCTTTTTTTCAAGATTTGAAAAATATGTCACGATACATCTCCAATATATATTAAGTATATTATATATATTAACATAAAAAAAAAGCAAATTCAATTGTATTTAACAATTATTTGCTTTAATTTTTGACAAATATTTGCAAATTTATAATGAGTTACAACTTAAAATATTTTTTAAGGTCTAAATTTCTATCTTTTCCAACAACAACTACAGAATAGTTATCACAGTCAAAAAGATTTTGAATATATTTCATCAAATCTTCAATCTTTGCATTTTTTACAGCATCGATATACTCTTCTTTAGAAACAATTCTATCAAGTCTTGCAAATTTTTTGGCATTGTAAAGACTGACTGTTGCAGTGTTTTCAAAACTCAATTTTATACTACTAATTAAGTTTGACCTTGCTCTTTCAAATTGTTCAACGGTTATTCCATTTTGTTTTATTTCCAAAATTTCATCTTTTATTGCAACAAGTGCTTTTGCAACATTTTTTGTGCTTGTTGCAAATTCTATTGTTGTATCACCACCAGCACAATTTGTGAACTGAGAACTTGAAATTGAATATACAAGTCCAAGTTTTTCTCTTATTGTTTGAAACAATATACTACTCATACCAATTCCAAAAGCGATATTGAAAATTTTTCCAAGTTCAACCCTGTTGTCATCTGCATAAAGCCCCGGAAAGGACAATATAACTTGCGATTGTTCATTGTCTTTGAATGCCTTTTCAAAAGTTACTGACTTTTGTCTTTCAAAGTGATTGTTTGTTTTTTCTCCATCAAAAACAAAGTTGTTTAAAAAATATTTTTCAACGAGTTTTTCTGCTTTTTTTAAATCAATTTTTCCTGCAAAAGAAAGAGTTATATTTTTTGGACAATAATATTTGTTTTTATAGTCAAACATCTTTTTTTGAGTAAGTTTTTTTACTGATGTGGTTGTTCCAGCAATGTCTCTTTCAAATGGAGTTCCCTTGTAAAAATTTTTGTTGCTTATTCTAACTGCTTTGCTTTCAGGGTCGTCATCATACATCTTTATTTCTTCGATAACTACTCTCTTTTCCCTTTCCATTTCTTTTTTGTCAAATGAAGAATTGAACAGCATATCACTAAAAACTTCAACACACTTTTCTATGTTTTCACTTGCACATTTAACATAGAAATCCGTTTCTTCGTAGTTTGTGTAAGCATTTACATTTGCACCCAATCCATCAAATATTTTTGATATTTCAAATGCAGATTTTGTTTTTGTGCCCTTGAAAAGCATATGTTCAATAAAATGTGAAATACCAAAAATGTCAGGAGTTTCATTTACACTCCCAACATTGACAAACATATTAAATGCAACAGATTCAAAACCTGCCATTTCTTCTACTACCAATTTTAAACCATTTGGATAAACTTTTGTGTTAATCATATAAATACCTATTTTGCTTGCGATAAAACTTGATTTATTTTTTCAATAAACAAATTTGCAATATATTCTTGACCATCTATTGTTGGATGAATATCTGCATATTTATTGAATGCCAAGTTATCTAAATCTTCTTGTGAATTTATTTCTATTTGACTAGAATCTGCAAAAATATTTTGATTGAATTCGTCTTTTGTCATACTTTTGAATTTTGCTTCGACATCAACAACAAAAACATTTTGATAAATTTGAGATTTTATAAAACTATTTATCTTGCCAATATACTCTATTGCCAAATCTTTTAGTGAATTAAACCTATCAGTTATTGATGAGATGTATAACTTTACAAAATCATTGGCCTTAAAGTCATTCAAATCAAAAAATTGATATGGGTCATAAACAGTCATAACAAACACTTTTGCATCATCTCTTGTCAAAATTGGTATGATTGTGTTTGTGTAGTTATCCTTAAATTGTTCTAACCCTTGCTGAAACATAGTTTCAATTTCAACTAACTCAATATTTCCTGACAAATAACCATTCAAATTTGTTAGAACATACTTTAAAATATTGTTTGCACCGATAGAAACCGTTATGACATCGGCATTTTTTATATCAAGCAACAAATCTGGATAATTTTTTTTGTTATTCAACTTTTCAACCAAATCACTTGTGTCATCGCCACTATTTGCATAACTTGTTGCCGTTGAAGTAAATTGATTTGCAGAATAGTAGTTGCTAATCAGTTTTGTAAAACATTTTTCATTTATTTTTACTTCTTTATTAATATACTTTTGATAAAATTCATGCAAATCCGTGTCTTGTGGTGCATAACCTGCAGAAATGCTATCTCCAAGTCCCAAAATTTTGATTGATTTTGTGCTTGTTTGTTCATCATTTTTGCAACCTGTAAAAGTTATTGTAACAAATACTAAGCACACACACAAAAATATTTTCAACAATTTCTTCATATTTTTAATTATAAAATAATTAATAACAAAAATCAATTTATTTTAAGCAATATTTTCACTTACGGTTACAATAGAAAATCCAGCAGTTTTATATGCAACAATTATGTCATTCAAAGCATCTCTTGTGTTCTCTGTTGGATGCATCAAAATCATATCTCCATTTTGCATATTTTTAATTGCTCTGTTATATATAACATTTGTGTTATGATCTCGCCAATCAATTGTGTCCTTACTCCACAT
>CAMOHL010000020.1 GCA_946615295.1 uncultured Clostridia bacterium | reverse complement strand
CTAAAAAATTTTGATAAAAAAATGCCTTTTTAAGAAAATTATTTTATTTTTTTTGCAATGAAAAATCAATGCTAAATTAGCTTGGTATGAAAAAATTTAAAAAAATTTAAAAAAAATGCAAAAAAATTTAAAAATATTTATATTAAACCTTGAAATTATAAAAAATATATGTTATTATAAGTATTATAATTACAATATGTGATTAAGATAAATTGGAGGGAAAATATGAATTTTGGATCAGCTTTAGGAAGTGTGTTGGGAGTTATAGGAATTATTATTGCTGCCGGACTAGTTATCTATGCCTTAGCTGCATTGGTTGTTTCTATACTTGACAAAAAAGAAGTTAAACCATTTGCTAAAAACAATGAGCAATCTGAAGAAAAACAACAAGAACCTCTTTTACTTGAAGAAAAAAGTTATCAATTGACATTTGATGATGAGAAAACAGAAAATTCAGAGAATAATCAAGAAGTAAGAGAAGTTGAAAACAATATTGATTTTGATCTTGCAGATGAAGAAAGAAGAACAATCTCTGAAAGACAAAGACTTATTGATGAAAACAACGAAGAAGAAAAACAACAAGAAGACGATGAAGATCTTGAAGAATTGTATCAAAAACTTATAAATGATATAAATTCTGAAGCAACAGAAGAACAAGAAGAAAATGTTGAAAAAGATAATGAAGATGAAGAAGAGCATGTTGAAGAACCAATCGAGGAAGAAGTTGAGGAAAATCAAGATGAAGATTTAAACGAAGAACCTGATTGGAAAGAACAACTTGAAAAACTTCAAAGAGAACTTGAAATTCAACAATCAAAACTTGAAGCTCTTGAAAACGAAAAACAAAAAGAAGAAGTTGAAGAACAACCAGAAGAAGTTGAAGATACTGAAGCTCCTGTTGAAGAAGCAGTAGAAGTTGAAACAACAGAAGAAGTTGTTGAACCAGTTGAAGAAGTTAAAGAAGAAGCTGTTGAAGAACCACAAGTTGATGAAGAAAAAGAAGCATTGAAAGAACAACTTGCAAAGCTTCAACAAGCATTGTTGAATGAACAAGCAGAAAAAGAAGCATTTAAAACACAAAATGATGAACTTGCAAAAAAACTAGAAGAAAAACCAGCAGTTCAAACAGTTGAACTTGATGGCGAAAGTTTGGATGTTCTTCTTGCAAGAAAAGCAGTTCTTGAAGAAAGACTTACTGCAAGTGAAAAAGATTTGAGAGCAAACAAAAAGGAATACATTCCACTTTCAAAAATCAAAAACAATTTGGAAAGAGATAAGACCAAGTTGAGAAGAAAAGAAGCAGTTGTTGCAAAACAAAAAGTTATGCTTTATGGTGTTAGCAACTATGTTAATGACCCTGAAAGAGAACAAAAACTTGCAGAAGATCTTCAAGTGTTGGATGCACTTAGACTTTCAGTTCAACATTGCGAAGAAGTTATGAGAGAAAATGAAGATAGATATCCAATTCTCGAAAAAACTTATGGCATTTTGACAAAACAAGTTGAAGATTTGAGAGCAGATATTGCTGACCTTGATGCAAAAATCAATGCAATTCAAGGAAATGAAAACGATGGAGATCAAAATCCAAGTCAAGAATAACAAAAAACCACTTCGGTGGTTTTTTTGTTGCAAAAATGCATTTTTGTAATTGATAATAATATTATTTTGTGATAAAATAAATGTATGAGATTTAAGAATTTGTTTAAAAGAAAAAAAAGACCAAATTTTAAAATAGGACTTGCTTTTGGTGGTGGCGGTACTAGGGGTTTTGCTCACATTGGAGTTTTAAAGGCCTTTGAAGAAAATGGTATTGAGTTTGATGAAGTATCAGGAACAAGTATTGGTAGTGTAGTTGCAAGTGCCTATGCTTATGGACTTAGCAGTGATGAAATGCTTCAATATGCAAAGCAACTAAAAACTAGCGATATTAGAAATAGTAAGTTGTTTTTTATACCTAGTAAAACCGATGGAATTGAAACATTTGTCAAAAATATGATTGGTGATGCAACTTTTGATGACCTAAAAAAGCCAACAACAATTGTCGCAGTTGATTTGATAACAGGACAGGAAGTTCACATAACAAAAGGCTCAGTTGTCAAAGCATGTGCCGGAAGTTGTGCAGTGCCAATGATATTTAACCCTGTAGAATTTGAAAATTATAGATTGGTTGATGGTGGACTTCAAAATAATATTCCTGCTGATGTATTGAGACAAAATGGTTGCAAAATTGTTATTTCAATTGATATAAACCCAACAAGGGGGCTTGGAACAAATGGAACAAGCCCAAAGGATATTATTGTTGCAAGCATTGGTATAATGATGAAAAGTAATGCTGTAAAGGGCTATATGTTCAGTGATTTAACCATAAAAGCCGACACTTCAAAATTCAAAAGCACAAGATTAGATGGTTCTGACGAGATGTATCAAATAGGATATGAAGCAGCTATAAAGGCAATGCCAAAGATAAAACAACTACTTATGCCAAAAAAGAAATTTAGTTTGAGAGACTTGTTTTCAAAAAACAAAAAAAACATTTTGAAAGATGAAAAAAAAGATGATATTGATGACTAAAATAAGTCTTTTCACATTGAAAACGGTCTTGATTGGTCTCAAAAATTAGCAAAAAAACATATACAAAAGATGGAGAAAAAAAATAGTGTCAAACTCAAAAAAGAAAACTAAAAAACAAAAGATATATTTTAGTAAAACAAGAGTTGTTATATTTTTGATTGTTCTTGTGTTGACAATTTCTTGCGGATTGCTTTTCAAAGAGCCGATAGAAAATTTGTTAAACAAAAAAGATTTGTCAAACACTGATGCTTCAGTTATTGATGAGAGTGGACTTTCAGTTCATTTTATTGATGTGGGGCAGGGTGATAGCATTGCAATAAGGTTTCCTGACGGAAAAACTATGCTTGTTGATGCGGGAACAACGGCAAGTTCAAATAAATTATGCAATTATCTATCAACAAATTTCTTTAAAAGCAATGAAGTTGTTTTTGACTATTTGCTTTTAACTCATAGTGATGCTGACCATTGTGGAGGTATGCCTGCGATTTGTGAAAAGTTTGTCATTAACACGATATATAGACCATATATGTATTGTGTAAAAAATGATATTGATGAAACAGGTGGCAACTCATCAAACAAAAATATTTGTTCAACAAAAATTTACTACGATACAATTTCTGCATTTAATAGCGAAATAAATTCAAATGGAGAAAATGCAAAAATAGTTTGGACTGATATTGATGTTGTTTCAACAACTGAAAAAATTGAAGGAACAAACTATTCCATAGATTTTTATGCACCAACTTTGAAATATCTAACAAATAGCGACACTGTTGGAACTATTGCAAATGATTTTTCTCCAATTATGGTTTTGAATTATAACAATAGAAAAATTATGTTGACGGGCGATGCTTCAATAAGTAGTGAACAAAATGCAATAGCAAGAACAAAGTTGCCTGATGTTGATTTGCTCAAAGTTGGTCATCATGGTTCAAAAACAAGTTCAGGCGAAAATTTCTTGAAACAAATAAAGCCAGAAATTGCAGTTATCAGTGTTGGAGAGGGTAATAGTTACAAACATCCTACAACAGAGGCATTGAATAGACTCACTGCAGTTGGAGCAAACATTTATAGAACAGATGTGAATGGAAATATAATTGCAAATATTTCAAGCAATGAAGAAGGCACAATTCAAATTGTTGTTGGAGCAGTGTCAAATGGCGTTCAAATAAGAGTTGAATATTTGATGGCAGGCATAATAATACTTTCTTTGAGTTTATGCTTTGGAATAAAAATTAAAGTATAAAATTCAATAATTTTGAAAAAAATGTCAAAATTTGTAGAATTTTTCAAAAAAAATGCAAAAAACACAAAAAAAAGCGATATGCGATTTCTTTCGTATATTGTTTTTTGTTGCTATAATTTAAAAAGTTTGATATGATAAAATAAGCTAATAATACATACAAAAAATGAGAAATGAAGGGCGGTAAAGTGAAAAATAATATTTTGATTTTGTGTTTAAATAATCAATATGCTAGGCAAATTGCAAAGGATTTATCAAGTGAGTTAGAAATGTTCTATTTGGATATCAATGACATTTTAGAATATAACTTAATAAATGACGATATGTTGGATTATGCAGGTCAAGATTACTTTGAAAAGGAAAAGTTAAAAACAATAAAGGGCCTTACACAATATGAATCAACAATGTTTGCAGGTAACTTTGAACTATTATCACAAGATCAAAATTTGGAAACCTTGGCAAAATCTGCAGTTATTGTTTACATTGGCTTGACAAAAGATTTTCTTGAATTACAAGACAAAAATAGTGATGAAAAGTTTAAACATACATTGCTTGCTTTTGAAGAAGAAGACAATTTTTGTAAGAGCAGTGCAGATGTTGTTTGTAATTGCAATGGCAATTTGAATGAAGATTTGATTATAATAAAAAATGAGTTGGTGAAGTATTATGACAAATAAGAATTTTATTGAAGACAAAGCAGTGAATGAATTGAGAGTTTTGAGTGCTGAAATGATTACAACAGCAAATTCTGGGCATCCTGGAATTGCTTTGGGTTCAGCACCAATTTTTTATAGTTTGTATTCAAACATTTTGGCAGTTGATGCACAAGACCCAAAAAATATTTTTAGAGACAGATTTGTTTTGAGTGCAGGTCATGGCAGTTCAATTTTGTATGCTACTCTGTTTGCAATGGGTTTTGACTTGACTAATGATGATTTGAAAAATTTTAGAAGAGTTAACTCCAAAACCCCAGGACATCCTGAAGTAAATATAACAGATGGAGTTGATGACAGCACAGGTCCATTAGGTCAAGGTATTGCAAATGCAGTTGGTATGGCGATTGCTGAAAAAAATATGGAGGCAACTTTCAACAAGAGAGATTTGAAACTTTTTGATAGCAAAATATATTGTTTGTCTGGCGATGGTTGTCTTATGGAAGGCATATCTTATGAAGCACTTAGTTTGGCAGGAACACTAAATCTCAACAATTTTGTTTTGATTTATGACTACAACAAAATAACAATAGAAGGAAATCTCGACATTGCAAATCTAGAAGATGTTGCTTTGAGATTTAAAGCAATCAATTTTGATGTTATTACTGTTAAAAATGGAAATAGCACAAAAGAGATTACAACAGCAATAACAAAGGCAAAAAAGTCAAAAAAGCCATCAATAGTGATAGTGCCAACAGTTATTGGATTTGGCAGTGATTTGGAAGGAACTGAAAAAGTCCATGGCTTGCCACTATCAGCAGAACAAATTGAAAATTTAAAAAATAGGTTAGATGTTTCAAAACCAAATTTTGATTTATCTAGTGATGTAAAAAAGCATTTTGAAGAAAAATCTAACAATGCAAAACAAAGATTATTCAAAAGAAATGTTGAATTGAAATATAAGGAAAAGTATCCAAAGGAATACAAAAAGTTAAAACAACTTTTTGATTTTAACTATGAGAATGTAATTCAAAAGATTAAAAAACTTGACAATAACTCATTTGGTGCAACTAGAGATTTAAACCATAAAATAATGCAGGAAGTTGCAAAGTTTGTTCCAACATTTATTGGTGGAAGTGCAGATGTTGCAACATCAACAAAGGCATATATTGAATCAAACAGTTATTTTTCAAAAAATGACTACTTTTCAAGATATATTCATTATGGAATAAGAGAACATTCGATGGCAGGCATAAGCAATGGAATAGCACTTTTTGGTGGATTTTTGCCATATCAAAGTTGCTTTTTGTCCTTTATGGATTATCTCAAACCAGCAATAAGAATGTCAGCACTTATGAATTTGCGAGTTTTTTCTATATTTTCACACGATAGCATAACAGCAGGTCAAGACGGTCCAACTCATCAACCAATTGAGCAGTTGCCATCACTCAGGTTAATACCAAACACAATTGTTTCAAGACCATACAATGCAAGTGAAATTTTGGCAACATATATTTGGTTAATGGAAAACAAAAAACCAGTTTCTATGCTTGTTTCAAAAGATAAGTATGAATATTTTGAAAGCAAAGTTGATGATGCCATAAATGGTGGCTACACAATATTTGAAAATAAGTCAGCAGACATAACACTTATTGGAACGGGTAGTGATGTTGATAGATGCTTTAAAATTATGAAGATTCTAAATTCAAATGGTATTGAATGTAGAATTGTAAGTATTCCATCAATTTCTATTTTTGAAGAAAAAACAACAAAATACAAAAACAATGTATTAAAAGATTTGCCAAAAGTTTTTGTAGAAGCTAGCAATGAACAAACTTGGTATAGATTTGCTGGCAGAGCTGATTTGGTTTTGGGATTGAACAATTTTGGTGCAAGTGGTAGTCCTGCTGAGGTTGAAAAGTTTATGAAATTTGATGCAAACTCACTTGCAAAAAAGATTTTGAAATGGCATAGTCAAAAAAATAAACAGATGTAAAACAAAAATTTATTTGAAATACAAAACTAAATATAACTATTTAAAAGAACAAATCATTGTTTTTGATGTAAATTATTATAAAAAAAGATTCATTCATAATGTAAAAAAAATAGTAGTATAAAATAAAAAAAGAAAAAACTCATTTTGGTCACTGACTAAAATGAGTTTTTCTCTAGTATTTAACAAAAATATAGAAACTGTTTTTCAAATTTCATCAGCATATTGATTTATGCTATTATTGCTAAATACAATATAATTTTATCCCTTTTAGATAAAATTATTCAAAAAAAATAAAAATAATGATATTTTTTTTAAACTTTTAGATTTTTTATTCAAAATATGAAAAGTTTTGATTTGTTAAAATGTTGTTAAACTCCAAAAAGTAAACATATAAACAAGCAAATTATTGCACTAAAAATGCCATGAGTTATTTTTTGTATTGTGTAAAATTTCAAGTTTACATTTGCACCTGTCAAAAATGTTATGGCTTGCAAAAGGATAGAAATTCCACCGAATCCAATCAAAAAACTTCCAATCACAGCTTTTGCAGTCAAAGAAATATCAAGACTAGATATTGTCAAGCAACCTTTGCTGACTTCCAAAAGTCCGTTTGTAAATGCAAAGCCAACACCTTCAAGTCCAAACATACCAAAAAGTTTGTTTAGGATATAATTTATTGGCGATAAAATTCCTGTTTCATTCAACAAATCAATAACCAAAAAAGCAACTGCAATAAAACCTCCAACAAGCAAAACTGACAAAATGCTATCTTTCATAGAATTTTGAAGAGAGTTTTGTGTTTCAGTATCATTTTTGAAATTTGTTTCGGTTTTGTCAATAAAAAACTTTCTAAATAAAATTCCGTTAAAAACAGCACCCAATATATGTGAAATCAGCATTATGTAACCAATTTTTACATTGCCAAACATGGCAGTTCCAACCGAGCCTATGATAAATAGTGGACCGCTTGTTGAACAAAATGTTGAAAGTTTGTTTGCCTGTTTTGTTGATATATATCCCATTTTGTGATATTCGCTGATAAGTTTTGCTCCAACTGGATATCCACTTATAATGCTCATCAAAAAGATGTAACTTGAAATTTTTGGTGCATTAAACAAAAGCTTTGTCGCTTTGTAACTTTTTGCAGTTATTTTTGATATAAATCCATAGTTTGTAAGCAGTTTTGTAAAGAACATAAAAGGGAATAAACTTGGCAAAACTGACTTTGCCCATACAGCTAGTCCGCTATATATTGAATTTATGCAGAGATTAGGTTTTATTACTATCATTGCAATAATAATAATTATAACAATACTGATTATAGCATTTTTTTTGCCACTTGTTTTTTTGATATTATTTTGCCTTTTGAACAAACTAATAGTGATATTTTTTGATGTGTTTAACATAAAAAATTTTATGATTTGGAGATTAAAAATATGATAAATGGCAAAAAGATTGGACTTGTTTTAGGTGGCGGAGCAAGCAAGGGATTTGCTCACATTGGAGCAATAAAAGTTTTGGAAAAAAATGGCATAAAACCCGATATAGTTGTTGGAACAAGTATGGGTAGTGTTATTGGTGGATTGTATTCTTTTGGAATGACAGTTGAAGAAATGGAAAACACTGCAAAGAAATTTGAATATAGAGAAATTGTTGATGTAAATGTATTTGGTATGTTAAAGAATGGTGTGGTTGTTGGTAGAAAATTTTTAAATTATATTGATAAACTCACAAACAAGGCGAACATAGAAGATTTTAAAACAAAGTTTGCTTGCAATGCCTGTGATTTGAAAACAGGAAAAGAGTTTATTTTTGATAGTGGAAAACTTTCTATTGCAGTGAGGGCAAGTTCTTCTGTTCCAGGAGTGTTTACTGCAATAAAATATAACGATATGCTTTTGACTGATGGTGGAGTAATAAACAACATTCCAACAGACATAGCAAAAAAGATGGGTGCAGATTATATCATAAGTGTCGATTGTATTGGCGACAACTATTTAATTAAAGATATGAATAACACATTGGATATTTTGATGACAAGTTTCAATATTGTTCAACACGAATACGAAAAGGCAAAAAAGAATTTTGCAGACACAAAAATTGTTGTTGAAAATTCAAAATATGGCTTTACGGAAAGAACTCACGAGGGAATTTTGGATATTATCAATATGGGTGAGATTGCAACTGAAAATATGATTGTTAAAATAAAAAGTGATTTGAATATGAAATAAAATTGTATTTCATAAAAACTTAAATTTAGAGCAAAAGTGCTTTACTTTTGCTGTTTTTTTTGCCATAATAAAAGGGTAAACATTTTTTAGATATAAGGAGAAAAAAATGAAAGTATTAGTTGTTAATGCAGGAAGTAGTAGTTTGAAGTATCAACTTTTTGATATGGATACAGAAAATGTTATTGCAAAAGGTAATGCTGAAAGAATTGGACTTGATGGCAGTTTTTTAAAGCATAAAGCAAATGGAGAGCAAACAGTGCTCGAAAGAGAATTGTCAAATCATTCTGAAGCAATCAAACTTATTTTGGAAACTTTGACTGATGAAAAGTTGGGAGTTATCAAAGATATCACAGAAATTGATGCAATAGGTCATAGAGTTGTTCATGGTGGTTCTGAATACACAAAGCCAACTCTTGTAAATGAAAAAGTTATTGAAGATTTGAGAGGACTTGTTGATTTAGCACCAGTTCATGCAATTCCAAACACAGATGGTATTATTGGTTGTATGAAAATAGCACCACAAATTCCAAATGTTACAGTATTTGACACAGCTTTCCACAGCACAATGCCAAATTATGCTTACACATATGGTATTCCTATGAAATACTATCGTGATTATGCTGTTAGAAGATATGGAGCACATGGCACAAGCCACAAGTTTGTTGGCCAAAAACTTGCAGAATATGCTGGTCTTGATTTCAACAATTCAAAACTCATCACTTGCCATATTGGAAATGGTAGCAGTATCACAGCAATAAAAAATGGAAAGTGCATTGATACATCAATGGGTTTCACACCACTTGAAGGTCTTATTATGGGAACAAGATGTGGAG
>CAMOHL010000019.1 GCA_946615295.1 uncultured Clostridia bacterium | reverse complement strand
AAGTGAGCCCATATTTCTTCTAACAATATCGCCTTTGTATGGTTCATAGTCATAGTGAACACTTGTGAGAACACCTTCTCCCTTTGTGTCTGTCAAAAATTCACTTTTGTATCCAAACAATCCACGGCTTGGAATCAAAAATTCCATTTTTAATCTGCTTCCATGAGTTGTCATATTTTGGAATTCACCCTTTCTAACACCCATTTTGCTCATAACTGAACCCATATATTCTTCTGGAACATCAACAACCAATTTATCAATTGGCTCCAAAACTTGTCCATTTTCATCAGTTTTTAACAAAACTTTTGGCATTGAAACTTGGAACTCGTATCCTTCTCTTCTCATATTTTCAATAAGAATTGAAAGGTGCATTTCACCTCTTCCACAAACTCTAAATGCTTCTGTTGTGTCAGTGTCATAAACCTTGAGCGACAAATCTTTTTCAGCTTCCTTGTATAGTCTTGCTCTCAAATGTCTACTTGTAACAAATTTTCCTTCTTTTCCAGCAAAAGGACTGTCATTAACAGAAAAAGTCATTTCAACACTTGGTTCACTAATCTTTACAAAAGGCAATGCTTCAACATTGTCTGCTGAACATACAGTGTCTCCAATTTTGAAATTTGGAGTTCCTGCAATACAAATAATATCGCCAAATTCACTTTGGTCATGTGCAACTTTTTTCATTCCTTCAAACTCATAAAGTGCTGTAACCTTACATCTTTCATCAGCTTTTTCTTTGTAATAATTTGTAACAACAATTTGATCGTTTGTATGAATTGTTCCTCTAATAATTTTTCCAATTGCAAGTTTTCCGACATAATCATTAGATTCTGTTGAACTTACAAGCATTTGGAATTCACCATCAGGATCACCTTCTGGTGCTGGAATATAGTCAACAATCATATCAAGAAGTGGCATAAAGTCAGTTCCTGGAACATTTGGATCAATACTAGCGCAACCTGTTCTTGCACTTGCATAAACAAAAGGACTGTCAAGTTGTTCATCACTTGCATTCAAATCCATCAAAAGTTCCAAAACTTCATCTCTAACTTCAGCAAGTCTTGCTCCTGGTTTGTCGATTTTGTTTACAACAACAATAACCTTCAAATTTAGAGCGAGAGCCTTTTCAAGCACAAATCTTGTTTGTGGCATTGGACCTTCAAAAGCGTCAACAATAAGCAAAACTCCATCAACCATCTTCAAACTTCTTTCAACTTCTCCACCAAAATCGGCATGTCCTGGAGTGTCAACAATATTTATTTTTTTGCCCTTATGCAAACAAGAACAATTTTTTGCCAAAATTGTTATTCCTCTTTCTCTTTCAATATCGCCACTATCCATAACTCTATCAGCAACTTGTTGATTGTCTCTAAAAACACCACCTTGCTTTAGCATTTCATTAACAATACTGGTTTTGCCATGGTCAACATGGGCAATGATTGCAACATTTCTTAATCTTTCGTTTTTCATATTTCCTCACAATAAAAATAGGATTCAAATCCTATAAATTTTTATTAACCCATTAAGTATATCACAAACAAATAAAATAATTCAATAATTTTTACAAAAAAAATAAAACAATATTATAAATTAATAATGTTATCTATTATTTTATATAAAGTATATATAAACTAGAAAGCCATTTTTCAAAAAAATTTTCAAATTGCCTATTGACAATACACAATTGATATGCTACAATCTAATCGACAGGAAAAAATGATGCATATATGTCACGATTTGTGATAAGACTGTCGATGTGCATTAATCATCTTTTGTAAAGATGGAAAAAAGGAGTTTATTATGAAAAAATATGTAAAAAATTCAAATGGATATGCTTTTCTTGTAAAAGCTAACGATGGCGAAAACGCATACAGAATCGTAGCTCTTACACCAGAAGAAAGAATTATTGAAGTTTTGGATCCAAAACCAGAACAACTTGAAATGGCTGTTAAAAACTTGGCAGCAACACTCAATATTGAAGATGAAAGACTTGCTAAGGCAGTAAACACTATTGCTCAAGAAGTTGTTAACGGAAAAAGAGGTTTCAATGCTTACAATGTTAATCCAAAATTTAATTACTTTGTAAAAGCTGGACATGAAGAAGTTGAATACAAAGTTTGTGCAAAGTTTGAAGACTTTGAAACAGGACACGAAAGAGTTATTGAAGTTAGAGAACCAAAACACGATGAACTTGCAGCTGCTTTGCTTGGTATGGCAGATAACAAAGCTATGAAATTGGCTATTGCTGGTCTTCTTGATGATGTTGCTAGTGAAAGAAAGATCGCAGCAGAAGAAGAAACATTGAGTCTTTAATAATTAAAAGGACAGAAAAATTAAGTTTCTGTCTTTTTTTAAAATCAAAAAGAATACAAAAAAAATCCATCATTTATATGATGGGTTTTTTCTAACTTTTCAACAAGACATTTGCAACTATAACTCTTCTATTTCTTTATTAAACTTATTCTTTATATTTTTGTTGTTTTCCAAAAAGCCAATACTTGCATCTGCCAATTTTGGAGCTTTCAGCACTTTAAGTTTTTTGTTGTTACACAAAAAGTAACTACCTACCTTTTCCAATTCAGGAAGACTTATTTCTGCCAACGAATTATTATGTTCCAAAAAGTTATTTGATATTGTTTTAACCTTTGGCAACATAATGCTTTTCAATTTGCTATTGTTGCTTAAAAAATCATCTTTTATATTTGTAACACTTGGCAGTTTTATTTCAGTTAATGCTGTATTATTACGCAAGAAGCCATATTCAATGTTTTTTAACTTTGGAAGATTAACACTTTTAATAATTTCATTTTTTAATAAGAAGTCTCCTCCTATACATTGAACATTTTGCAAATCAATTTGCTTCAAACCTTTATTCTCAACCAAAAAAGCATATCCTATTTCTTTCACTCTTGACAAATTTATTGAATTTATATTTATATTATTTCTCAAAAAATAGCTTCCTATTGATTCCACTTTTGGAAAATAAATATTCTTTATTCCATAATTGGTTGATAGAAAAAAGTTTCCTACTTTTGTCAAGTTTGGTGAAACAAAAGATTGCAATATCCTATTGCAGCTTAAAAATCCGTCTCCTACTTCTATAAGATTCTCGAAACTTAAACTTTGCAATTTATTGTTATTAGATAAAAATTCGTTTTTAATTTTATACACTTTTGGCAAATAGAGTTCTGATAATTCACGATTTTCACTCAAAAAGTTATCACCTATTGTTTCAATATTTGGAATATTAGCTTTTTTTAATATCCTATTACATGTTAAAAAACAATTTGAAATATTTTTTAGCTTTGGAAAATTTATTTCTTCCAATTTATTGCTTAACACTACAAAATCTGAACCAATGTTTTCAACATTTTCACAATATATATTCTTTAGATTTTCATTGTTAAACAAAAAACTGTTTCCAATACTTTTGACATTTGGCAAATATATCTCTTCACATGTTTTGTTGTATCGCAAAAAGTTATCTCCAATCTCTTGCACATTTGAGTTTGCATAAGATATTATTTGATTCAATTTGTTTACAACAATTTTTATCTTTTCACCAACAGTTGGATATATTTCAATCACTCTGTTTTTTTCTTCATTAAGAGAAATTTGCATTTTGCTTATTGCGCCAATGCTATCAACAAAGCCATCTATCTTGTTTTTGTTTAGATTTTCCACTTTATTATTGACCAAATCAAACAAATAGTTTTCAACTAGCAAATATTTTGACTTGTCATATTGCTTAACTCCATTTTCGTCAACAACTATATTGTTTGCGCAATAATAGACATCATTTAGTTCAATGCTTTGCTTGTAGAATTTACCATCTTTTGCTTTTATATACCCATCTAGATGAAATGTATCTCTATTGTAATCATTCAATACCTTTAATTTATAATCTCTACAAAAAGCATACGATAAACCCATTATTATATTGTCTAGGTTGTTACCAAATGTTGCATCTGGATTCAACACAGCATGATTGTAACGGTTTTTTATTGAAAGTGATGAAACATTTTCTTTTGTAAATTGTATACTTATAACACTAGTTCCATATTCATCTTGTCGTTCTGGATTTTTAAAATTTTGCCTTTTTATCCTGTTAACATCTTTTTTTACAGCAAACCAAACTCTACACGAATCCAATCTGCCACCATTAAAAGTGCACAATCCTTCACCATATTCATAATATTTTTTAAAATATTGAATATCATCTTCAGTTAAACATTCTGGATATAATACATAGCCAGCTTCGTCAAGCAATTCTTTTGCACTTTTACCTGTGTTTATATTCATTGCTTTAGAATCAATAAAACTATTGACATATGCTTTAAAATTGTATTTATTTTTCAATAAATCTTTATATAAAGCTGGATTTGGATAAAAATTTTCTACGATTATTTTTTTCAAAAGACCTGGTGTCTCCAAAATTGTTGGAAATAACTCTCTGCATAATTTTGCAAAGTTTTCGCCATAATGTTTCTTTAAAAAATTTAATTCTGAATTATCCATAGATATTTCCTCATTGTTAATTTGAACGATTTTTTTAAATTTTATAATTTTATAAATTAGTTAGTCTTATTATATATATTATAATAAAAAATTATAAAAAGGTCAATAGCAATATTTTTATGAAATATCATTTAAATCATCACTTATAGTATCAACTATTCCAAAGGATATATTATTTTTTTTGTCTTTTTTTAATTTTGTTACAACAAATAAAACCACTGCCACCAAAACACTTAAAATTATTGCTCCAACATACCAAACCCATGCTCTAATTTTTATGCTATATGTGCAAATTTTCCCTTCTCCGGCATTTTTTAGCTCACTGGCATCAAAATTCCACAAATGAACATAGTTGCCATTTTCATCTTGATAAACAACATCAGCATCGCTATAAAGTTTTGATGATGGGGAACTGTAAACAAAAGAATATTTCATATCTTCAACTGAAAATGTGTTACCAAAATATTCTACAAAATATTTTGCAATTGTGTTGTTTTCTATGTCATCAAAAGGTGATAGAGAATAATTGTATTCTTTAACCACAAAAAACTCATCGACAAGAACTGTGTCTTCATTGTCTTCTTCATCGATAAATGTGCCATTGAAAAATCTATATGCATATATATTTTCAAACATCAAGGAAATGTCGCAATATATTATGTTGTTTTGTTGTTTCCAACTAATAAGAGGCCTTTGTGTTTTTGGAGAAATTTTTGATTTTGTATAATTTTTTATTTGTTGTTTCTCCATATCTCCCAAATATGTTTTGACAACATTTGTTTCAGATGCATTATTTACTGCAGTGTCAAAATTGCTATACATATTTTGAACAATTTGATATGCAACATATTCAACATTAGATTTAAAATCTGCAAATGTCTTGCCGGTTGAAGTAACTTGATTTATATCAAATTGAATTGAAAATTGAGTTTTGACTTGACCATCACTTCCAATTGTGATTGAATAGCTCACACTACCACATCCACAAAGCATAACTGCACAAAGTATAAATATTATAACTGTAAAAATTTTTTTCTTCATACTTATTATTATATTATATTTTCGAAAAATATAAAACAAAAATCAAATCATATTAAAAAATAACCTGCTCTAAATTTGCAAAAAAAAATTGGCAATATAAAAAACAATGTTTATTTAACAAAAATATGTCAAACATTTGATAGGGAGATAATTATGAAAGAAAAAGTCAATTTTAATGAAAGTCAAACATTTGTAAACCTTTCAAAGAGTTTTGCAAGTGAATGTATGGAGGGTGCAAAATATCAATTTATTGCAAGTCAATGTGAAAATCAAAATTTAGATTTTTTAAAAACAACTTTCAAATCACTTGCAAAACATGAAATGGCTCATGCAAAAGTTTTTTGGGATTTGATACATCAAAATTATGAGGGTGATATTATTGAAAATGTTGATATGTCCTTTGGATATCCACTTGAATGTGATGATTTTGTGCAAAGCATTGAATGTCATTCTGTAAGTGAAGGCAAATTGAGTGATAATATATATCCTGCTTTTGCAAAAACTGCAAAAGAAGAGGGATACCCAGAAATTGAACACAAGTTTAAACTCATTGCAACAGTTGAAAACTGCCATAGAATGTTACTTGAACAAATCCACAACAAACTAAAAACTAAAAAACTTTATAAAAGTGAAATCAAACAAAAATGGAAATGTAGCAAATGCGGTTTTGAACATACTGCAAAAGAACCACCTGCCCCATGCCCACTTTGTGAATATGACAAGGGTTATTATGAAATTAAGTTTGATATGGGTGAATAATCTTTTTTTCAAAAAGTGTGTTTATAATTAACCAAATCTACTTTTAACATTAAGTATTCTCTGTTCGCTATTATTTGATACTATATCTCAATTTTTGTATTCTTCTCCTTTTTTGACAACAAAAAAAGTCAAACTTTTTTTGAAGTGAACAATTTTATATGTTCACTTTTTTTTGTTTGACTTTTTTGATACATTTGTTTTTGCTTTTTGTTTTTCTTTGTTGAGTTTTGATTTTGCAGTTTGCTTTGTTATTTTTATTTGAGATTTGGTATCAGTTTTTTTATTATCTTTTGTCTTTTCCTTATTGGAATTGTTTAGGTTTTCTTTGTTTTTTTGTGTTGGTTTCTTTTTTGTGTTTTCCAAAAGCGAATCAATAAATCTCTTTGTTACACCAGTTTCCAAAATTTTTAGCCCATTCTTGTGAATCTTGTAAAAAATTGTGTATCTAACAGGAGATGCAAGCATAGCTTCGAACTCAATATTTTGTGTGTAGTAAACAAATCTTGCAAGTTCTTCATTTGAGATATTGTCTTGGGCAAAAAAGTTATCTATGTCAGCTGAAATCTTTGTGCAATATTTCATAGTTTTTAAACTTGAAGAGATGTTTCTAATTATTGGCAAAACAAGTGGATAAAACTGAATTATGAGTTGTAAGAACTCGTATGTATCATTTTTTACGAAAGCAAAGCTAACAAAAAGTATCACAACAAAAATCAATGCGATGATATAAAAGGCATACATTCTACTCATAAGATAGTTTGTTGATGCAGAATTTAACCTACACATATAAAGATAGGCATACTTGTTGTCAATTTCTTCTGGAATATATGGTTCATGATATGTTGAAATTTTTGACATCTTTTGAGCTGACTTTCTAATTGCTAGTTCGTTTAGTTCATTTGTCATTTCTCTATCATATTGAATCTTTGAAAATGTCGTTGCTGTTATGCTTGTTTCATACATTTGATTGAGAAGTATGCTCTTTTCTTTGTAACCACTCAAAAATGATGATGTAAACTCCAAAATCAATGTTAAGCTGAATGATATCATTGTTGCAATAAACACTATTGTTTTGTTGCCAGGTGCTTTCAAAAATGATAGCACAATTGGCACAATAGATAATAGATATGCAAAAATTTTTATCATTTTGGATTCAAAAACAATTCTTTTGGCCGCATAATAGAACTTTGCATTTTGCTCTTGCTGACTTAGTTTTGATATTTTATTCATACTCCTTCCTTTTTGTTAATTTACATTATAAATATATATTTCACTATTTGCAGATGGCATATATGAAGTTTTACCACTGCCATCATTGACTTGATTTGCTTTTACAGCAATTTTATATTGACCACTGCCATTTATTAGCATTGAAATATCAACTATATTTGTTGAAACCTCCAAACTTTTATCATTTACAAAAATTGTGTAACTACTTGCAGTGAAAACATTGTCAAATTTCAAAATATGCTGACCTTCACTCAATTCAACAGACAAATTGGTTGGTGCTTGTTGCAGTTTTGCAACATACAATTTCATTTCTCTAGATGTTCCACTTGCATAATAATCACTTGTTGCTGGGCAACTAACTGAAAACTTGTTGTAACTATCTCTAATCAAATATTCATCAAGTTCGCCAGCATATAGATTGAAACTTGTTTTGTCGGTTATTAGGTCAACATTATTTATTGTGAGTTTGTAGAATGTTGCCCCACTAATTTCCGTCCAATACAAATTGCCACTTGCAGTGTCGAAACTTATTCTTGGAATAGATGAATCTTCTTTTTTATCCAAAACTTGCGATGCTGAAAATTTTGAATTTATCTTTGCTGTATCTTGAGAACATGCTTTGACCTTTATGTTATAGATTCCACTATTTTCGCAATATGTATCAAGTTCAAAATAATTTAAAGTTGTTTGATATTCTTTGCCATTTATGTCAACAACATAATAATCAGCTCCACTTATATTGTTCCAAGAAACAATTTCGCTATCCTTGTTTAGATTTGTTTTTGGAATAGCAAGTTCTGTTTTTGATGAGCAAGCAAAAAGAAATGGTATAACTGCCATCAATATCAAAACAAAAACTATATTTTTTATTCTTTTGCTTGTCATACTGTTTTATATCTCCCGTTATAAAAAATACTTGCAAACTTATTATGTTCAATGCAAGTATTTGTTATTATTTTTTTTGACAATTTGGACAAACTCCGTAAAAAGTTAGTTCGTGATAATCAATTTCGTAATCTAGTAGTTTTGATGGAGCTTGAATTGCATTTGGCATGTTTAAGTCTTCAATTTTTCCACAAACTTCACAAACAAGATGATAGTTGCAATCAACATTGTTTGTAAATCTATCTGTTTGACCTGCAACACTAATCTTTTTTAGTTCTCCACTCTCACAAAAACTTGCCAAATTTCTATACAAAGTTGCTCGTGAATAGTCAGGATAACTCTTTCTTATTTTTTGCAAAAGTTCATCAGCTGTTGGAAAATAACCTTTTTTGAAGGATTCCAAAATAATTCTCTTTTGTTCAGTATTCTTATACATACCAATACTCCTTACAATAATTATAATATAAGTTAAAAAACTTTGTCAAACAAATGATTAATTCTTTTTTATTTCAAATCCGTCTTTTGTGTCAACAATAGAATAACCCATTTGCATAACTTTTGCTCTTATTTCATCTGCTGTTTTGTAATCTTTTTGAGATTTTGCAACAATTCTTTTTTGAGCAAGGTCCAAAACTTCGGCTGGAATTTCTTGACCATCTTCCTTTGGCTCACACTTATCAAGCGAAATCGCAAACACCCTATCCATATCCAAAGCTAGTTCATACACCTTTTTTGATCTTGGCATTTCTTTTAGCATCGTCCACAAAACACCAAGCGCAAAAGGAATGTTTAAGTCATCATTTATTGCATTTAAAAATTGATTTTTGTATTCTGCAAGTTTTGTTTCATCACATTCTTCATTGCCTGTTTTGTGTGAATACACAAGTTGAAGTAATCTCTGTCTTGCAATTTTGCTGGCATCTAATGCTTCAAAAGTGAAATTGAGTTTTTTTCTATAATGTCCATTCAAACAAAAATATCTATAATCTAATGCTGAATATCCCTTTTGTTCAAGTTCATCAATCAAATAGCAATTGCCAAGACTTTTTGACATTTTGCCACCATCAACTTGCAAAAATTCAACATGCATCCAA
>CAMOHL010000018.1 GCA_946615295.1 uncultured Clostridia bacterium | reverse complement strand
ACATTTGCTTCTCTTTCAATTCTATTTTCAGCAACAAAATATCTCTTTGAAATTGCATTTGCTCCACAAGCAATTATGCTTGCAGTTTCTTCCATACTTTCAATGTTAAATCTACAAATTTTTTTGTTTCTAAAATAGCCAATATTTTCCAAATTTTCAACTTGATTTTTTTGTCTATACAAATAGTATGGCTGATAACCATAAATTTTTAGTTGTTTTTTTGCATAGTCTAGCATTTTTTCAGTTTTGCTTGCTTTGAAAATATCTTGATTTGTCATTGCAAATTCACTTGCTCTTTTGAGTGCCAATGTGTGAACTGTAACATTTTCTGGATATAGTTCAATCACCTTGTCAATGCTGTTTTTGAAGCTTTTTATTGTTTCTCCTGGAAGTCCTGCAATAAGGTCCATATTTATATCAAAGTCATATTCCCTTGCAAGTTTGTAGGCAGAAATTGTTTCTTCAGCAGAATGTGCCCTGCCTATGTTTTGAAGAACTTCATCGTTGAAACTTTGTGGATTGACTGAAATTCTTGTTACATTATATTTTTTGAGCAGGTCAAGTTTTTCCTTTGTGATTGTGTCTGGTCTTCCTGCTTCGACTGTAAATTCCTTTATATTTGCAAATGAAAGTGCTGACAAAATTCTTTCAAGTTCATTTGTAGGAATTGCTGTTGGAGTTCCACCACCTATATAAATATTTTTTACAAAATAACAATTTTCACTAATCATTTTTTTTGCAAAAGCAATTTCTTTTAGAAGAGCATCTACATAAGGGGTTACATAGTTTTGAACTTTGTCTATTGGAGCTGAAATAAAACTGCAATAACTACACTTTGTTGTGCAAAAAGGAATATTTACATAGAAATCAACAAAGTTTTCAATTCGTTCAATTGGTTTTTGGTTTTGTATGATATCCAATATCAATTTTATTTTTTCATCACAAACTCTATAGTTATTTCTAAAATAACTGCCAAGTTGAGAGAGTTTTAGTCCCTTGTTTAAAAGTGTGTATGCAACCTTTGTTGGTCTAACACCTGTCAAGCAACCATAAGGCAATTTTCTGTTCAAATAGTCGCTCAAAGCATCATATAGACCAAGTTTTAATCTACTTTTTACTCCTTCTCCACTGACAAGATCAAATTCTTTTTTGTAAGACTTTTGTCCATTTGTTGAATTTATGTCAATATCCATAGATATCATTGTATCTGTTGTGTTATAGTCAATTTTTATAACTGTTGTGTCATCCAAAGTTACTTGAAAAAACTCTCTAGAAACTTCAAACAAATCGTATTGATATTCATAGTTATTAAGTAATAGTTCCATTATTTATTCTCTCCTCTAGTAACTTCATAAACATCAGCAATATTCATAAGCTTTTTCATCAAATCATTTAGTGATTCCTTGCTTTCTATTGCAACATCAACCTCTATGATTGTTTTGTCATCTTTTATATTCTTTGAATTTATTGATGAAATATTGATTTTTTGTTCTGCAATTTTGTTTGCTATATTTGCAAGAATTCCACTTTTGTTTTTAACCAAAATTCTTATTCTTGCATCAAATTTTTTGTCTTTGCCGTTTTCGTTCCAAGTCAAGTTCATAAGTCTATCGGCATCCAAAAATTTTAGAGATTTGCAATCCTTTTGATGAATTGTAACACCTCTACCCCTACTGATAAATCCAACAATTTCATCGCCTGGCACAGGATTGCAACAACCAGCAAACTTTATGAGCATACTTTTTAACTCTTCTACACTACTCAAATCATTTTTTTTGTTTGAGTTGGTTGATGGCTTAAACACAAATTCTTTTTTAGATGAGTTTAAATTTTGATATTCAGCAATCATTCGATTTAAAATTTGAGTTGTTGTGAGTGCAGCACAACCAATCATTGCATACATATCGTCTAAACTTTTTAGTGAGTATCTATTGAATATATTGGTCAAAATTTGTGGCTCTAAATACTTTTTAAGGTCAATATCCTTTACTCTTGCAGATTGTTCAAGCATCGTTTTGCCTTTTTTTACATTATCTTCTCTTTCATTCTTTTTGAAAAATTGATTTATTTTGTTTTTTGCAGCAGTTGACTTGACAAATGATAGCCAATCCTTTGATGGTCCCTTTGCTGATGGACTTGTTATAATTTCAACAACATCAGCATTTTTGAGTTGTTTGTTGATTGGCACAATTTTTCCGTTAACTTTTGCACCAACACAGGTGTTTCCAATATTTGAATGAATTGCATAAGCAAAGTCGATTGGTGTGCTAAATTCTGGCAATTCAACAATCTTTCCAAGTGGAGATTGAACAAAGATTTCTCCACTATAAACATCAGTTTTCAGTTCATTTATCAAATCTTGACTGGTGCTTATTTCTGGATTTTCTATAATTTTTCTGATACTAAGCAATTTTTCATCTAGTTTGTCAAAATTGTTTTTCTTTTCCTTATACAAAAAGTGTGCTGCAATACCATATTCAGCATGATTGTGCATTTCGTAGGTTCTAATTTGAATTTCTAGTGGTCTTCCATCAACCAATACTGTTGTGTGTAAACTTTGATAGCCATTTGGCTTTGGTTTTGCAATATAATCCTTAAATCTTCCATCTAGTGGAGTATATTTTGTATGAACTGCTCCCAAAACTGAATAGCAATCATTTACTGAATTAACCAGCACTCTCATTGCAATCAAATCATAAATTTGACTCAATGTGTGATGTTTGTTGACAATTTTGTTATAAACACTGCTGATGTGTTTTATTCTACCCTTGACTTCACCGTTTATGTTAAGTTCTCTTAGTAGACTCAAGAGTTCTAATTTAACCTTTTGAATTTGCTCTTCTCTAAACTTGTTGTCTTCTGCCAAATTTTTCATAAGTTTTTTGTATTCATTTGGCTTTGAATATGCAAGATCCAAATCCTGAAATTCGGATTTTATGTATGAAAGACCTAAACGACTTGCAAGTGGAACATAAAAATTGTTTGTTGCTTTGTGAAGTTTATATAACTCAACATCAGAAAGTTCTTTTGACCTTCTAAACCTGTTAAGTTCGCTTGCAAGTTTAAGAATAATAACCCTAATATCTTTTGCCATTGCAACAAGCATATTTCTAACACCTGCAACATCATTTTCGCTAGATATGTCTATATCTTCAATAGATAAAACTGCATTTGCTAAATCAAGCATTGAGCCATAATCTGCAAAAGTTGAAGTGTCAATCAAATTTTCTCTCAAAAGTGGCAAAATTAGGCCAGCAAAAATCATATCATAATCAAGTTCTAGTGGTAAAATTATGATAGTGTTTTCCTGACCTAACAAAAAAAGTTTTTGCATTTGTTCTGTTTGACAAATACCTTCAACTTTTTCATAAAAGGATTGAATGTTTTTCATTTCTTCAATCCCTACTCTTGATTTCATAACTTCAATAAAGTTTTGCATATAGTTTTCCTTTTTTATCTAGTAACTTTTGAAATAAAATTCAGTTTGTTATAAAAACTGCTGTTTTCTAACTTGCTTCTAACTTTTTCGTCAATATATATATGATATTCAAATTTTTTGTCAAACTTTAACATTCCAAGTTCCAAAAATGTGTATAATGCTGAAATGAATTGTGCAAATCTCATTTTGAAAAGTTGAGGATTTATTCTTCTAATCAAATTGTATAGCTCAATTTCATTTGAATAGTATATTTGAGATTTAATAACCTCAACAATAGCTTTGTATATAACAGCAAAATTATCTCTTGTCAAAAACAATTTTTCAATATTTGATGGTTGATTTTTTATGGCAAAAATTTTATTGTTTGAACCACTCAAAAAGTTAGTATCTAGCAATGTGTCTAAAAACACCAAGTTTTTGTAGTTTTTTATGCTATCCAAATCTTCCATTGCAAAAACAACAGAGTTCTCTTCAAATTTGCTTTGGCTTCCACCGACATAATAGTTTAAATCATACAAATCCAAAGTGCTTTTAAACTTTTCTAGTGTTGATTTGTTATATATAACTATTGCTGTGCCACTATTTGTTTTAAGCAACTTATCCAAAAGTGTTTTTAATTCATATTGTGTAAAATATTCTATATCCCCGTAGTAGGTGTTTCCAATAAATTGTTTTAAAATTCTGCCATTAGATATGTTCTCTAATTCATTGCTAAAACCACTAAATATAGTATTTTTTACAATGCCTTTGATTATCAATTTATTTTTAAATTTTATTGATTGAATTTCAAATATAGTCGATTTTTTTGTCGCATATTCATAGTCATCCAAAAACCTATCAGCATTAAATGCAATTAGTTTTAGTGAATTGTTTGCAATGATGTTTAAGTGATTTGAATAGTTTTGAGTTCTTGACACAAAGCATTTTTCATACTCTGTCAAAAATATAGGGCTTGGATTTTCGCAACCAACAGGTTCAAGCAATTTTAGTTCATTAACCAAACTTTCATTTACTTCTTCTGGCAATATTTTTGTTTCATATCTTTTGACTGGAATATAAATTTCTTCTGTTGTATTTTTGTTTAGGTAGTCATATATTTGTTGTTGAAATTTGTCATAGTTCTCAACTTTTAATGCAAGTCCTGCTGCCATACTATGTCCACCAAAGGTTTCCAAAAAATCTGAGCAACTTGAAAGAACTTCATGAATATTTATTTTTTCAATGCTTCTAACACTACCTTTTAGCTCACCATCTTCTTCGCTAAAAAGAAACACAGGCTTACAAAAATCTTCAACAAGTCTTGCACAGGCAATTCCAAGCAAACCACTATCCCATTTTTTGCTTGAAACTATAATTGCCCTGTTTGTATATAGCCTTTTTTCTTTTATAATTTCCAAACAATCTTCATATATTTGTTGAGAGAGCTTTTGTCTTTTTATGTTAAGTTCATCAACAATTTTTAAAGAACTATTCAATGTTTTTCTATCATTTGAAATATACAAATCGAGAGAATAGTTCGCACTACCCATTCTGCCTGCAGCATTGAGTTTTGGTGCAATTTTGAATGATATTGCCTGACTGTTAAGGTTATCTATTTTTGAATGCTTTATGAGCATTTTTACACCTTCTGGTAAGTTGTCTTGTAATTTTAATCCTAGTGTTACAATAGCTCTATTTTCATCGATTAAAGGAACTATATCACTAACTGTTGCAATTGCACAGATTGGTAAATATTCATCCAAATTGTTTCTTCCAACAAATGTTTCAACCACCTTCAAAGCAACACCTGCCCCACAAATGCCATCAAAACCATATTGCTGATTTTTAATCTTTGGGTCAACAACAATAGTTTCTGGCAATTGTTCCTGTGGCTCGTGATGATCTGTTATGATTATATCTACTCCACAACTCTTTATATATTCAGTTTCTTCAACTGATGTGATTCCACAATCAACAGTGATAATCAAATTTGGCTTGTATAAATCAATAATTTTTTTGCTACTCTCCAGAGTTAAGCCATAGCCATCTTCGTATCTGTTTGGCAAAAAACAATCTATATTTGAAATTTTATCTTTCAAAAACTTGTATAATATAGCAACTGCACTGATACCATCTACATCATAATCACCATAAATTAGCACTCTTTCATTGTTATCAATAGCTTTTTGAATACGATTATGACATAAATTCATATTATTCAACAAAAATGGGTCTCTCATATCTTGAAGACCTGGATTTATATATTTATTAAATTTTTCAACTGTATCAATATTTCTTTGCAAAAGTATTTTTGCAAATGTATTTGATACATTCAACTCTTTTGCAAAACTTGCAATTTCTTCATCACTCTTATTGAGTTTTATTTCTTCAAATCTCATTTTTTACCCATTTTTGTATCTTTCTTATAAAATTATAGTCCCCAAAGATATTGGAGACTACAACAAATTATAAATTTCCTTACAAGCTATCATCAGTTTGAACAGCTTTTGCTACCTTTTGATTTTCAACTTTATCATCTGTTTTAACTTTTTTAACTTTTTTTATCTTTGAATCAAAGAAGCACCAAGTAGGCAACAATACAGTAAATCCAGCATAAATCATAACAATAAGCATAATTGACAACATTCTTGCAAGAGAAAATATATCTTTACTCAAAACAATTATATTCAAAAATACTATTGCTGCAACAATCGCTGAAATAACTGCAACAAATTTTCCATTTTGTGAAATTTTCTTTTTTATAATTTCACTATAATCTGATTTTTTCAAATTTTCGTTGTTATCTTTTGTTAATACTATTGTAAAAATTGATGTTAGAGCAATTACAAAAACAAAACCTGAAATGATGTTTTCTGACAATGGCACTCTTATCAAAACAACCAAAGCTAATGAAAGCAATATATTGTGCAAAGAAACCAAAACAACTGTCAATGCCTTTGCCCAATCATGTCTAAGTCCAACATAAACAAATATTGAAATCAAAGACAAGAATATAACCATTGCACTTTCAAAAAATATTTTTGATCCACCAATTGTAGTTCCAAAATTAAATCCGAAAATTGCAAAAACTATTATTGCTGCAACAAGCAAAACTGCATTTGCTATCAAAAAATATATTGATGATTTGTATGCATTATATTTTTTATTTGAGTTCATCTACATTTGCCTCCCTTTTGAAACCATAATCTGTGTTTTTAAACTTTATATATGTGAGCCATTTTGTAAAGTATTTTCCAAATAGCAATGTTACAAGACCATAAACAGCCAATCCACAGATAAATGCTATTGCAAATTGTTTTACAACAAATGTTCCAAATATAAATGCAATGATGGTTGGTATAGCAAGCAAGATAAACATATCAAGCAAAAATTTCCAAACTTTGTTATAACCAAATTTTACACTTGCAGAAATGATTTTGCCCTTTTGATATTCTGCACTCATACTTCTAAACATTACAAACAAACTGAGACCACCAAGTGCCATTGCAAGCATACTTGCAAATGATGAAACGACTGTGAATGTCAACACTGATGTTGGAATTGCTTGCAACAATATGATTTGAAGCAAAATGCCAATAAGCATAATAAGACCACCAACAAGTCCCATTGTTTTGTATATGCAAACAAGTGAAATAACAATTGCAAGGAATATGCCAACTGTTAAACATATGAGCATAACAACATTTCTGTTTGCTTCTTGACTTGTATAAATTCTTGTGCCCATCTTTTCAAAAGAAGTTATGTTGTCATACAACTTTAAAGTCATATCATATTTTGCGGATTTGATTTGACTTGCATAATTCTTTGCTGTTTCTAAACTGCTAACAACAATTCCAATATATTCTTTTGTTACACTGTCTTTTGACAAACTCATTGAAAAATTGCTTGAGCCGATATAGAAATATCCTGTTCCTTTATCAATAACTTTTTGAAAGTTTTCAGCACCTTCTTTTGTGAATGTTATAAACAATACATTTTGTGAGCCACTTGTTGTTGCAATAACTGATTCAACATCTGTTGGCTTGACAATTTCATCTTTGTCATCACCTTGTTCTGTTTTTATTGCAAAATATGGCTTTTCGTTTATGATATCATTAACAATTTCAGCAAGGTCAAAAGCTGACTCTTCGTTGAAATATTCATCAAAATATTCAACAACAATATCTTCTCCGTTTTGATATACATTTGTATCATATCCTTCATTGTCAAGCAAATATTTTATTCTTGTTGCGTTGCTTGCAATGCCTTCTTGAATATTTTGATTGTTTGTAGAATTGAGTTGAACTGAGTAAGTTGCAACTGTTCCACCTCTATATTCTATTCCAAGATTTATGGCTCTAGCAAAACCTACAAAGTCATAGTCTTTTGAACTGCCAGGAAGACTAAAACTGAATATTGTAAGAACTGCAAAAATAGCACACAAAACAGATATTAGAATAAATCTTGCTATTGAGTGTTTCTTTTTCATTTTGTCCTATCTCCTTAAACTTGTATATTATATAATATTATTGACTATTTAGTCAAACATTTAAACTAATAAATAAAACATAAATAATTTATAATAATCTACCAAACCAGAGCATAAATATATTTTGTAGGTGAAATATGAAAAAAATTGAAAAGTTAAAAAATAATGGTTTTGTTGTAAGTTTGCTAAAAGGTTGTTTGGTTGCAATTGTGATTTCACTTGTTGGAATTTTGTTTTTTGCATTTATAGTAAAAATGTTTGGCATTGCAGATCAATTTTTGAAGCCAATCAATCAAGTGATAAAAGCAATTTCAATTTTGGTTGGAGTGTTTGTATGTCTAAAAACAAACAGACAAAAAGGGCTTGTCAGTGGTTTGATTGTTGGAATATTATACACCATTTTGGCATTTATAATTTTTTCACTATTGAATGGAAATTTTGCATTTGACAAATCACTTTTGAATGATGTCATCTTTGGTGGAATAACAGGAGCAATTTGTGGAATTATTGCTGTAAATTTCAAAAAAACACCAAAAAATGCTTAAAAATATCAATAAATATGATATTTTTTTCATTTTTTTAATAATTTTTGATAAAATTTTAAAATTTAATAAAAAGTATAAAAACAACAAAAAAGTCATGAACATAAACATTCATGACTTGTTTTTATTTTTGCTTGTTTTTTTATTCAGATTTTTTTGTTGTTCTTTTTGTTTTCTTTTCTGCTTGCTCTTCTTCTTCAAATTTTGGTTCTTCAATTGTTTCAGGTTCAACTTTTTCAAGTTCAACTTGTTCTGGTTGTTCCTCAATTTTTTCAACAGGATTTTCAACAACAAGTTCTTTATAGTCAATACCCATCAAAGCTCTGATGTCAACATCAATAAAAGAGTTTTCACCAAGTTTTAGAGTTACAACTTTTCCGTCAGTTGTTTCTGTTATTTTTTCTACTACTCCATAAAAACCACTATATGTTTTTACTTTGTCGCCAACTTTGAGTGAATTTTGAAAATCAAATTCAGTTTGTTGAAATTTTTTGTTTCTAAAAAAGTAGTAAAGCATTATCAATGCAAAAGCAACAAGCAAAATAATAATTAGTCCATAAGACTGAAAAAATGATTCTAATAACATAATAATCTCCTCAAATATATTTTATCAAAAAAAATATAAATTTCAAACTAATTCACATATATTTATTTTTGTATTTAACTTTTTTTGTCGAAACTTGAGTTTATTTCTTTTTTGTTTGAAATGTTGTTTGCGACAATTTTTTGTCATAGTTTGTTTTTTTGTAATACTCTTCTCTAAATTCGAGAAGTCTATCTTCTTTTATGGCAGTTCTAATATCTTTCATCAATTTCAAAAGATATGTTATGTTGTGCAAACTCAACATTCTGCCACCCAAAATTTCGTTTACATTCAAAAGGTGTCTTAGATATGCCTTTGTATAGTGAGTGCAACAATAGCAATCACATTCTGGGTCAAGTGGAGAATAATCTTCTTTGAAAGAACCATTTCTCACAACAACTTTTCCTTGACTTGTATAAGCTGTTCCATTTCGAGCGATTCTTGTTGGCAAAACACAATCCATCATATCAATACCCCTCAAAACTGCTTCTATTATGCAATCTGGACTACCAACACCCATCAAGTAGTGTGGCACTTCTTTTGGAAGTTTTGGTGCAAGATATTCTAGCATTTCATACAT
>CAMOHL010000017.1 GCA_946615295.1 uncultured Clostridia bacterium | reverse complement strand
GTTATATTGTTTTGAAAGTTCTATGCTATGCTGATATCCGTTTTGCTTTTTGAAATCACTAAACAGATATTTTGTTTGATATTTGTTTGCAACTTCTTCACCAATTTCATTGAGAGTTGCACTGTGTTTGTATGGGCTGACTGTGAGTGTTGTCGTGAAATAATCATAACCATTTTGTTTTGCAAATTCTGCAGTTTTTTCAAGTCGAAGTCGATAACATTTTTTGCATCTCTCTCCACCTTCTTTCAAATTTTCAAGACCTTTAGCAAGTTCTTCAAACTTTTCATTGTCATAGACTGCATCAACAACTTTTATGTGAGGGTATGCTAAACTCAAAAATCTCTTTTCTTCATTCAATCTTCTTTCATATTCTTCAAATGGAGAAATGTTTGGATTGTAATAAAAAACAGTTATATCAAAAAATGGGTCCAAAACACTCAAACAATGGCTTGAACATGGTGCACAGCATACATGAAGTAATAACTTTGGTTTTTTTGACTTGTCAATTTGTTGACAAACACTCAAAAATTCTTGATAATAATTTCTATTCATAATACAATTATAATATAAATTTCAAAAAAATCAAATATAATAATCTCAATAAAACAATATTGCACGCAACAAAAATTTGTGTTGATTATTTAATGAAACTAAAATTTTGTTTTACATTATCGTTTTGAATTTTATGATAAAGGAGAAAATATGAACAAAGTTGTTGTGATAACAGGTGGCTCAAGTGGAATTGGCAAGGAACTTGCAAGTTTGTATAGAAATAGTGGCGACAAAGTTTACAATTTGTCAAAAAGCATAGAAAAGGAAACAGATTTTGATTTTGCCGTTGATGTTTGCAATGAAGAATCAGTAAAAAATTGTATTGACAAAATTGCTCAACAAAACTCTTCAATTGATATTGTGATAAACTGTGCTGGCTATGGGCTTGCAGGTGCATTGGAACTCACTCCACTAATCGATGCAAAAAAACAATTTGACACAAACTTTTTTGGAACATTTTTGGTAAACAAATATTCAATTCCATATATGAAAGCAGGCGCAACAATTTTGAATTTATCTAGTGCCTGTGCTCTATTTCCACTGCCATACAGAGGATTATATTCAGCAAGCAAAAGTGCTGTAAACTTGTATAGTGAAAGTCTTGCGATGGAGTTAAAATCAAGCAACATTAGAGTTGTTGCAATTTGCCCAGGCGACACAAAAACAAACTTTGTTAAAAACAGAATAAAGGTTTTTGAAACAAACGAAAGATATGGCGATAGTATTCAAAACAGCATAAACAAAGTTGACGGCAATCAAGAAAAAAGAATGACAGCCGAGTTTGTTGCAAAAAAAATATTTAATATATCAAAAAAGAAAAATCCAAAGCCAATGTATATTGTTGGTGCAAAATATAAGTTTCTATATTTTTTGAGTCGAATTATGCCAAAAAAAGTTATGCTACACTTTACAAACAAAATGTTTGGTCAAAAGAAAAATAATAAATAACAGCTTTATCAAAAATTGAAAAAATATAAAAAATTCTTAAAAATATTAAAAAAATTGTAGTTTTTTGCTACAATTTTTTATTTTTTTGCTGTTTTTTTTAAAAATTTATAAATTTTTCAAAACTTCTTGAACATCTCTCATATCACATTTGCCCGCAAAATTTGCTTTGAAATGTTTCATAACAGAGCCAATAGATTTGTCTTCTAGCTTTTCAATTTCTGCTTTGATTTCATCTTTGCTCATCATTTGAGGAAGATAGATTTCAATTGCCTTTTTTTGATTTTCAATATCCAAAGCTGTTTCTTCTCTACCTGCATCTTTGTATATTTTATACTCTTCATCAAGTTCTTTGATTGACTTTTGGATAAGTTGAATCATATCGTTATCGCCAATTTCTTTACCTTGAGCTTTTAGTTCTATTCCAGCAAGCATATATTTGTTCATAAGCATTGAATATGCAGTTCTCTTTGAATTATCTTTCTCTTTTAAAGCAATCATATTTGCCTTTTTTATTTCATCAATAATCATATCATTCTCCTTTTTAAGCATCTAACTTTTGTTGTAAGTAGTTTGCCAATTCTTCAATTTTTATTGTGTCTTGTTTCATTGTATCTCTATCACGAACTGTAACTGTTCCGTTTTCTAATGTATCAAAATCAATTGTTACACAATATGGAGTTCCAATTTCATCTTGTCTTCTATATCTCTTTCCAATACTACCAGCATCATCATAAGTTGCCATAAATCTTTTTTGAATTTGCTTGTATATTTCTTTTGCTTTTTCGCTCAAATTCTTTTGAAGTGGCAAGATTGCAACCTTGTATGGTGCAATGTGTGGTGCAAAGTGCATAACAATTCTTGTTTCGCCGTCTTCGAGAGTTTCTTCATCATAAGCTTCGCAAAGCACTGCAAGCACAAGTCTATCACAACCAATTGAATATTCAACAACATTTGGAATGTATTTTTCATTTGTTATTGGGTCTAAATACTGCATACTTTTGCCACTAAACTCTTGATGTCTAGACAAATCCCATGTTGAACGATTGTGAATTCCATTTAGTTCGCTCCATCCCATTGGGAACAAATATTGAATGTCGCAAGCAGCTTTTGCATAGTGAGCAAGTTTGTCGTGGTCCTTAAATCTTATGTGTTCTGGATTTAGTCCCACACTAACTGCAAAATCCCATGCTTTTTGTTTGTATTCATTATAGAACTTTTCACTATCCTCTGGCTTGCAAAAGAATTGATGCTCCATTTGCTCAAACTCTATTGTTCTAAAAATAAAGTTTCCTGGTGTGATTTCGTTACGGAATGCCTTTCCTATTTGAGCAATTCCAAAAGGAACTTTTGCTCTTGTTGTTCTTTGAACATTCAAAAAGTTTACAAATTCACCTTGTGCTGTTTCTGGACGGAGATAGATAACATCTTGATTGTCATCAGTTACTCCTCTTTTTGTTGAGAACATAAGATTGAAATTTTTAATTTCAGTAAAATCGCACTTTCCACAATTTGGACATTTTATTTGATGCTCCACAATATAGTTATACATTTCTTCTTTACTCATTGAGTCAACTGGCATTTCTATATCATGCTTTTTGTTGTATTCTTCAATCAAATTGTCTGCTCTGTGTCTTGTCTTACAATTCTTACAATCCATTTTTGGGTCTGAAAATGATGCAGTATGACCACTTGCTTCCCAAACTCTACTGTTCATTAAAATTGCAGCATCAACACCAAAGCTATTGTCAGATTCTTGAACAAATCGCTTCCACCATGCTTTTTTTATGTTGTTTTTTAGTTCAACACCAATAGGACCATAGTCCCAAGTGTTTCCCATTCCTCCATATATTTCACTACCTTGAAAAACAAAACCTCTTGTTTTTGATAGATTTACAATTTTGTCTAAATTTTCTAATTTTGCCATTTTTTCTTCTCCAAATTATTAAGTATCATTATTTATTATACATCAAAGATATATTGTTTGCAATTATTTTAAACTATTCAACTACAAGTTCATTTAACTTTTATCTTACAAATTATGTTTGACAATATTTTGAAAATTTACAAAAATTTTGTAGAATAACTCTTTTTGATATCTAATAAAACCACAATAAAATTGACAATAAACAAAAAATTTGTCATAATATATTTTATATAAAAATATATTTTTTTTAGGAGACAAAATAGTGAAAATAAAGATAACGGCAGATAGCACGGCTGATTTATCAAAAGAACTGTGTGAAAAATATAATATATCCATTGTTCCACTTTGTGTTGGACTTGGTGATGAAATATATCTTGACGGCGAAACAATAAATCCAGAAATGATTTATGATTATGTTAAGAAAAACAAAAAACTGCCAAAAACGAGTGCAGTAAACAGTGAACAATACAAAGAGTTTTTTGAAAAAATTTTTGATGATGGTTATGATGCAATAATTCACTTTAACATTTCAAGTGAAATGAGCACAACACATAATAACGCAAAAATGACTGCAGAAGAAATGAAAAATGTTTTTGTTGTTGATAGTCAAACACTTTCAACAGGAACTGCACTCCTTGCAATATATGCAAGCGAACTTGCAAACAGTGAAAATCTTTCTCCTGAACAAATTGTTGAAAAGGTGAATGCTAGAATTCCTTTTGTTCAAGCTAGTTTTATTTTGGATAAGTTAGAATATTTATATAGGGGTGGCAGATGCAATGCAGTTTCTCTATTTGGGGCAAACCTTCTCAAAATAAAACCATCTATTGAAGTGCATAATGGCAAAATGGGTGTTGGTAAAAAATATATTGGCAATTTTTCTAAGTGTGTTATAAAATATGTCAAAGATATTTTGGAAAAATATAAAACTCCTGACACAAAAAGAATATTTGTAACACACACAAAAATTGAAGATGAAATCGTTGCTGATGTAAAAAAATATCTTGCAGAAAACACAAATTTTGAAGAAATTTATGAAACAACTGCAGGTGCAACAGTAACAAGTCATTGTGGCAGTCATACAATTGGAATATTGTTTATAAATGACGGAACAAAATAAAAATGAATCTATAATAAAAATTTAATAAGCACAAAAAAACAACTCATTTGAGTTGTTTTTTTTATAATGTTTGATCCAAGTCATCCTCTTCTTTCTCTTTCTTTTCTTTTTCTTTTATATATTCATTCAATTGCTCAGCAAATACATTTTCTTCTTTGTCTTCATTTTTGTTTTCAGAAACTTTCATGGTTTGTCTATTGTAGTAGTCTGTTTCCTTCAATGTCTTTTTGTCAAAATTATAAATTGTGTCATCTACTTCCAATGTAAACATTGACCTATTGTCTTCATCAAGATTTTTGTTGAACACCTTTTCTGCAAAACTTGTATGCAAAACCTTTCCATAGTCCTTTGCTGTATAATAGATTTTGGTGCTATTTTTTAGCATTGGCTTTACTACTCTTTTTGGCTTTTCAATAACTTCAGCTTCATGAGAATAGTTTACATGAGTTCTAAAATTGCTACCATACAAGTCTTTGAATGAATTGTTAGATGCTGTTGTGTCACCAATCAAAGAAAGTTCTTTCTTTTTCTTGTCAAATACTTCTTGCGAAATTTTTCCCTCTCTCAACAAATTGAAATAGTGTTGTATTTTTGATAAATGAGTATCACTACCAAAGCTAACTTCCAAATTATGCTTTGCTGCATATATAAGTTTGTTGAGCAAAATATCTTTTTTGGTGTTTAAATTTGATTTTGTTATTTCAAAACCATCAAAATTAATTCCCTTACTTTTGCATATATTAAAGAATAAATCCAATTTGATTAAATCATCGCCAAAAGATTTTAATGAGCTTACAGGGATTCTATCAATTTCTTTAAACTTGTTTTCTATTGCCTTATACATAGATTTTGACATAAGTGTTTTGTCTATTTTGTCAAAGTCTTTCTTTGTTAAATAACCATTATCGCTATATGAGAAAACTGAATTTGGATGAGCAAGAACAAGATGTCCACCTGTTTTTTGTGCAATTGTGTTAAGTTCACTAAGTCTTGTTCTCAAATTAAATTTTTGTTTTGTTATAATCCATTCTTGTCTATAATTATCAGGGAAGAATGAACTTAATTTTATTTGTCCATACTTGTTGAATCCAAGTTTGTAATCTGCCAATTTTTCCAAAGAAAAATCTTTTATTCTTTCAAAAATGTCTGGTCTATATTTTTGGATTTTGTATCTCATCATTATTAAAAATTCTCGTCTCATCTGTTCAACAGATTTTGCTTCATTCAAAATAAATAGCAAATCTTGATTTGATACTCTTATGTTTAAATATTTATCCAAATTGTTCTTGAGAATATACAAACTACCACCAAGTTCACGATTAACTGCTGGCATATTCATTCCGGCTGATTGAATTTCATCAAGTTTATCTTTGATGTTTTCAAGAGTTATTTGATCTATGCTTTCATAGCCCTTCTTTTGTCTGATATTCTCAAAAAATTTGCCTGCCCTGTCTCCTAATTTATCTTTGTTTTCAAACAATTCTTTTGCCAATATGCCTATAACATGATTTCTAAATTGTTTTTGTGTTCTGCTGTCTGAAGATTTTTCAAAAAGTTTTGCAAATTTTTTTGAATTCAATTTCATACTAAATATTGAATTTAGTTCATCAAGAAAACTCTCAACTCTCATAAATGGAGTTGGATATTTCACTTCAAAAGTATTGATTTTTGATATAGCTTTAAGTTCTTTACATTCAAACCATTTTTTTATGCCTTCTTCGCTAGACATATCGGCATAAGTCAAAATATGAGCTCTTTCAAAAACTCCATTTGTTGAATAGTTGAGTTTTGCATTTGATTCCATACCCAAAACTATTTTTACATTTGGATATTTTTCTCTCAATCGCTTAAACTCCTCATAAGTGATTTTCACATTGTCGTGCTCTGTAAAAGCGACGGTAAAAGTTTTTCCCTCTTGTTCTGCTATTCTTTGAAAGTATTCACACATTTGTTCATAACTTGCATTTGCAAATTTATCCTTAAAATATGAACCATTTCCGTGAATATGAAAATCAATTAAGTTTGTCATTTTTTTCTCCTTGTAGTTTACATTATTTAATCAAATTATCATCTTTTATCTTTAATACTTCTTTGATGAATTCTATGATTGTCTTTTTGTGATTGTTTGATTTTAGTTGTTCTTTGTCTTCATCTTTCATTAAACACTTGCTTTCTGCCTTAATCAAATTGTGATTGAATTCAATAAAACTTTCCAAATTGTTAAATTTTATTTCATAAATTTGTGCATCGCATGAGTGAATATAGTTTGGGAATATTACTGCATATCTATTTCTTGGGAAATGAATATGACAATCTTTAACATTGTTTTTGATAAGCAAATCTCTATCAACTTCTACATTTTTTGCATTTATACCTTTGTTAGACAAAATTTTGTTGATATGATTGGTTCCAAAATTATAATCCATTCTATAAAGAATTCTATTCTTTTCAACATCACCATTCAATGCAATGTTTATTTGATAGCTATACTTTTCTTTCTTTTTGTCATTTTTTCCAACTCTAATTACTTCTGAAAACAAAATATATTTTGATTTATATTCAGCAACATAAAATCTTTTGTAGTAATCAAAGCCGTTTTGCTTTGTGTGAACCAATTCTGAAACTGGATATTTTGATGTGTTTAAAGTCAAAGTATTTAAAATCTTTTTATCAAGCAAGATTTTTTCATCTGCAATATCAGCATTTCCAAAATTGTCATTTGCAAGATTTTTTACCAACTTTGAGTCATCAATAAAAATTGAATTGTTTTTGATTTCCTTTGCAAAATGTTCAAAAATTTGTTTGTATTCTTTATAGTTTTTTACTCTGTGATTATAGACATATTGCGAAATTTTGTCTGTTATTGGTGGAAAACACTCAAACATTGTTTCTCCATATTGCAATTCACAAGCATATAGTGCATATAAGCACAAATCAAGTTCTGCTTGTTTTGCCTGCAAGTATTCTTCCTTTGTTTGAGAATCCTTTGTTGATTTTAAGCCAATAAGTTTGATATCTTTTTCAATTCTTTCTTTAATAAATTTTTTTAAGTTTTTGAAATCCTTGAAAAATGGATTTCCCTTTGAATTGAAAAATATCTTTGGGTCATAAGAACTATCAATCATATTCGCAATTGCTGCTGGCAATTTGTTTTGTATGCTGTGGATTTTTTCTTTTTCCATAGTTCTTTCTCCTTTATATAATATATTAACATATTGTATTTTATTTTTCAAGCCCAAATTTAAAATATTGTATATCAATTATTTCATAATATTATTTAAAATGAATGCTTGATATCCTTGCACTTCATATTGAAGTTCGTCAATAAAGTTTTTGTATAAATTGTTTTTGTCGTTGTTGTTTTTGATTTGAGATACTGCATATTCCAAATTTGCAATATTATTTTTCAAATTTTCCAATCTTTGAATTCCCGCATTGTAGTAGAAAATTTTATCTTCGTTGCCTGCTTCTGGTTCTCCCATAATAGCATCACCATTCACCATTTCAACAAGTTGTTTAAAGTTTGCATCATAATATTCGTTTTCCACAAATTCATTTGTTTCATAGTTATAAACATTTTCAAAAGAAAATCTTGAAGTGTAGTTATTTGTTAAAACAATATTTTTTAGGTAATAATATTTTGCAAGATACAATTCTGAACTCAAAACAAGTTTTGTTATATCTCCACTTCTCAAACTTGTCAGTGTTTTGCTTGGAAAAACTGTTTCATAAATTTTTTCGTAAGCAACACTTACATTAAAGAATTTTTGAATTAACTCCAAATAGTATTTGTTAAACTCTTTCAAACTTCTAAGCATTGGAATTGAATTTTTATCTGTGTAGTTTTCAAAGTTTGTCATAATCATATCTTTTCTGTCTGCCAATTCTTTTAGTGTGCCATTCAAACTTTCAATATTTTCATACAAGTTTTTTATCAACTCTTGTGGTATTTCCTGAGTAAATGATATATTTTTCCACTTTAAAAACAATTCACTAACCGCATGAACCAAAACATTATACTCACCATCTTTTGACAATGTGTTCAAATAATATTGTGAACCATCTGCGTTGATGGTATTTATATAGTTGTAGATTTCTGTTCCAAAAGAATTTAGAGAATACAAGTCAACTCTTTCTTCATCATCAAAATATTTTGTTTTGTTTGATTGACTGTCGAGTGTATACTTCAAAATCATATCATCATATAAGTCGTTGCAATTTTGTAGATTTGCTTTGCTTGCCTTTGTGCAACCAGCAAATACAAACAAACAAGCCAAAATAACTGCTACAATTGTAAATTTTAAATTTTTCATAATTTCTCCTTAAAATGAACTTTGCATTATATAGTTGTAAAGTGCATCCAAATTATTTTTCATAGACATATCTTCAACAGATTCAATATATCCTTGTTGGTCAAAAACATGATTGTAAAATTCGGTAAGATATTCATTTGTTATACTGCTATATCTATCAAAGAGTTTTGTTTCCTTGTCGCCATTAACTGAGAATTTTTGTCTATTCATAAATTTGTCATAAACTTTCAAAAATCCATTCTGTTGAGGACTAGAAAGGGTATCTCCAAGATTGTCTGCATTTATCTTTCCGTTTATCTCGTTGTCAAAAACATATTTTGAATAATCTTTTATCATTTCAAGTTGAACTTCATAAACAGATTTTGGTGAAGTAAATTTATAGTTAACTTTGTAAACATAATTTTTTAACATATCATTGATTTTAAACAATTGTTCTGTTTGAGCCAAATAAAAGTTTATAACATTGTTTACTCTCAAATCTCTTTCTGTTTGAGATATGCCGTTTGATTTTGCCAAATTCATATAGTATTTCGTGTCATCAATTTTTGTTTCCAAAATTTCTATTTCTTTTACAATTGACTTTGCAAATCCTTCATCTTTCGAATTTTCAAAAATTGAATTTGTCAAATAATGGTTGTAATATTCAATCAAAACAGTGTTAATCTTGTTTAAGGCATCAATTCTTTTTCTCTTTGCTGTGTTTGATTCAATATATGATTCAACATCTGTTGCAGATTCCACATATCTTTCAACAATATTTGCATCAACAGATTTGTTTGAAACAAGCAAAGCATCTTTTCTACCAGTAAAGTGGTTTATTGCAAAAACAATACCAACAACGATACCTGCAACAACTGCCATTCTTAAAATAAATTTAATTATGTTTTTCATCGTAAGCTCCTTATGTTAATATTTTATATTAAAGTTTTATATTTGTCAATATGCAATTCTCATAATAATATAAAATAGATTTGCTAATATTTGCAAAAAAATATATACTAATTGTGAGGTAAATTATGAATAAAGTTGTTATTGTTGGATGTGGCAATGTTGGAATGGCATTTGCATATAGTTTGGTGATAAGTGGAAGTTTTGTTGATGAACTTGT
>CAMOHL010000016.1 GCA_946615295.1 uncultured Clostridia bacterium | reverse complement strand
AATCCACTCTTTATATATGGTGGGGTGGGATTGGGCAAAACTCATTTGATGCATGCAATTGGAAACTACATAAAAACAAACAATCCCGATGCAAAAGTTATATATGTTACTTGTGAAAAATTTACAAATGACTACATTGACAGTTTGAGAGGAAAAGAAAAAACAATTTCTGCATTTAGAGAAAAGTATAGAAATGTTGATGTTTTGATGGTTGATGATATTCAATTCATCAGCAACAAAACTGAAACACAAGAAGAGTTCTTTCACACTTTCAATGACTTATATCAAAACAACAAACAAATTGTTATTGCAAGTGATAGACACCCAAAAGAAATTGCAACACTTTCTGATAGACTTATCAGCAGATTCACAAGCGGTCTTATTCAAGATATTCAAAGACCTGACTTTGAAACACGAGTTGCAATTCTAAAAAGAAAAGCTCTTGAAGAAAACTACAATGTTGAAGACAAAGTATTTTCTTATCTTGCAGAAAAAGTTGATTCAAACATAAGAGAACTTGAAGGATTTTTGGCAAAGGTTCACTTCTATGCAGGCATTCATTGCAAGCATTTTGCAACAATTGAAGATGCAGAAGAAGCATTGAAAGATGAAGTTACTGAAAAAGAAGCCATAACAATTGACAATGTTGTAGATGCAGTTTGCAAATACTACAAAATAAGCAAGGCAGACATCACTGGCAAAAAAAAGAATAAAGAAATTGTTGAACCAAGACAAATGGCAATATATTTGATAACAGAACTCACTGACTTGCCACTCACATCAATTGCAACATACTTTGGCAAAAGAGATCACACAACAATTATGCATGCAAGAGATAAAATTGCCGATGAAATAAAAGTAAACACCAGAACAAAAACTGCTTCTGTTGATATTAAAGATATAATTTTGAAAAACTAAGTTTGCTTTTAAATTAAACTAAATAAGCTTGTTATCTTACAACAAAATATTATTTTAAATACAAAAAATAGATAACAAAAAAGTGCTTTAATTATTGGTATAAAAGCACTTTTTATTTTTTTATTTTTTATCAAACAAACTTAAGTCAAACTTTGTATTGGCAAAAAATTCTTTTTGCGATAAATAGTTTAATGGTTTTGGCAAATCCAAAAATTTTATGTAGTAACAGTTGAGTTGCTGTTTTTTTATGTGATACTTTTTGTTTTTGTCCTTATCACCATATTTTTCATCGCCAAGAATGAATATGTTTTTGTTTTTTAGCTGAGCTCTAATTTGATGAAACCTTCCTGTGAAAAGGTCTATATCAATCAAAAACAAATCTTCTTTTTGACAAACAACTGAATATTGCATTTTTGAAAATTTTGCATTTTTGTCGGTTTTTTTGCAAATTTTTGCAAAATTTCCCTCTTTTTTTATATAATTTTCTAAAATTTCTCCATTTTTTTGAATGTTACCACTAACAATTGCCAAATACTTTTTTTCAATTTTATGTTCCTTAAAAACATCAAACATAACATTTTTTACAATTTCATTCTTTGCAAAAACAACAATTCCTTCTGTATTTTTATCAAGTCTGTTGCAAGCATCTGCACCAACAATTTCTTCCATACATTTGCTAAGCAAATATGCTTTGTCCTGTTTTGTAACTTCCATTCCCCTTGGCTTGTTTGCAATCAAAATGTTTTCATCTTCAAAAATTATTTCAACTTCTTTTTCTTTTTTTTCACTAAAATATACCGTTATCAAATCACCAATTTCAACTTCAATGTTGTCAGCAATTTTTTTGTTATTGACTTTGATATCTTTTTTTCTTAGTGCAGTTTTTAAAATAGAGAAATTAATTGTAGGTTTAATTTCTCTAATAACTGAAAAAACTTTTTCTTTTTTTGTTGATACAAACTCCAATTTTTCCATAAAATACTCTTTTACATATCTAAATTTGATTTGTCATTTTTTTTGCCAATCTTGAATGTAGCAATTCTTGGCAAATTTTTGATTATGAGATAGAACACAGCACCAAACACAACAATACCACCAAACAATATTGCTATGCCAAATGTTGAACTCTTTTGATATTCAACATAAAATGTGGTTGCAAAACTTTCAAATCCATCAACAATTTGATAAACAACAATTTGATAAGAACCTGAATTTGATATTTCTATTTTATCATTTTTTATTGTCTCTCCATTAACATATACCACAAAACTTGCATTATCTTCACCAATAAATCTTATTTCTGTTTGATTGCTAATCTTGTGCGAAAGTTCAATTTCTTTTCCATTTTGAAACATTTTTAGTTCTGGTGCAGAAGGGCAAACATAAGAAACAATATCGTCATAATTTTCATTTTCAAATTTTATTTTGTATAGTCCATAATTTTCAAAAACAAATTTTTCTCCAATCTCCACATCTTGAACAAAAGTCTCATCATAGTTTTCACTTTGACTATTTTTTGTCATTTTGAAAACTCTTATCTTTTCAACTGCATCAAGTCCATAAAATGCAATTTCTGTGTTTTTGAGTGTTTTTTCGTCATTCTTAACGCCCTGAAAACCATATTGAACATTTGTCTTTGTCAAATTTGTTGTGCTTATCAAATTATGACTCAAATATATACTTAAATCATTTGTTGGATATGTCAATTTTTCGCTTGTGATTTTGTTATCTCTCAAATCTATAGTTGCATTGCCAATTTCCTTCAAATTGCAGTTTGATATTTTGTTGTTGCTCAAATTTATGTTTGTTAATGTTTGAGAATATGTTTGTTGACTCAAATCCTCGTATGTGAAACTTGTCAATTCATTGTTTGATAAATTTACAGATATCAAATTGTTCAAGTTTTTCAACTCATTTGAAATGCTTGTCAACTTATTATTTGATAAATCAATAGTTGTAAAACTTGTTAAATCAAATATAGAAAGGTTTTTTATGCTGGTCAAGTCCTTGTTTGACAAAATCAAACTGTTTGTTGGAAAGTTTTTAAACTGGTCTGTTGTCAAATATAGATTACCTTCACTTGTCTTTATGCTTGGCATATCACTTGTTTTGTGTTGATTATAAAAATCTTTCAAAGCATTCCATAGTTTTGTGTTGATAATTTCTCCATTGTCATAAATTTCTGCAGTTTCATAATCTAATTCAGCAGCAAAAACATTGCTATTTTTGTTTGTTTGCAAATTCGCAAATACTCCAAAGAAAACAGCAAAAATCAAAATAGCAATTATTCCTATTCTTAAAATTTTATTGTTGTTTATTCTTAAACTGTTTTTATTCATAATAATATTATATCACAAAAAAAATATACTTCCACATAAATAACAAAAAAAGTTGCAAATTGCAACTTTTTACATAGGCATTGGAATAGTAGGGGTTTCATCATGCGACAAAATAACTGTTGTTGTTGTGCTATGAATAGAAACTGAAATATCAACAACAATATGTTTTGCAACAGTCATTATTTCGTCATAGCTATAACTTACTAGGTACCCGTCTCTATCTATAATGCAAGATAATTCAATTTTGTCAAATGTTGGAAATGATGTTCCACCTTGCTCTTGGATATTCAAACCATGTGTTCTTGTTGAAGTGTAAGAATCCAAAACAACTGTTGCCTTATAATACAAAATTTTGTTGTTTTTGTCTCTCACATAAGAAAATGATCTGCTTTGTATAATTGTTTCTTCGTTTACTAGATGTGAAGGTGGTTCTTTGAGTGAAGAATTAACTCTATAAAAATCTCCACTAAAATCAGCAACACATTTACTATTTTCAACTCTTGGATTTTTTCCATCTCTTTGATATTTCACACCATCTTTATAAACAATTTCCGCTGCTCCGCTTTGTCCAAAATTTGTTTTTGTTTCAATTCTATAACTTGTGTCAAATTGATATCCATCTCTATATCTTGCAGTCTTTCCCTGAGTCTTGACTTCAACATTTTGTCCCAAAACAGAAGTGTAACTCATTCCCTCTGACTTGGTTTCGAAACTCTTGTATTGTGAAAATTTGTCAAAAGCAAACGCAACAGCTTGCTTTGCATTGACAAACATTGGTTCTTCCATTTCTTTTGATGTATCGATTGTTCCACTGTTTGGACTTACATTTGAATATATAACATTCAGCTCATTTTCTTCAATCTTTTGCAACATATATTGATATCTTTCATTTTCTGCATTGAATTTTGCTGATTCTGTTACATAGGCAATCAACAAAACAATCATAAAAATAGACATCGTAATTGCAATGATAATATTCAATGATTTTGAATTCAAAATTATTTTATCAATTCTATCAAAAATACTTTCCTTTTCTTTTTCCATATTTTCCTTTTCTTTTGTTTAAACATCTTTTCTAAAATATTTTAACAAATATAATATTATAAGTCAATATTTTAGTTTTTCCATTTTTTATCAAAATTGAATATTATTTAGCATAAAAAAGCCATATCATTTTTGATATGGCATATTCTTTAGTATATTTGTCTTATTGGAGAAATCAAGTATGTGTATTCGTTATTATCTTCACTTGGAACAATAAAACAAGGGTTTACTTGTCCGTTGAGTTTTAGTGTTATATAATCACTAGAAATATTTCTCAAGCAATCCATAAAGAAACTTATGTTGAATGCAATATTCAAATCTTCTCCATTCAAAGAAATTGTGATATTTTCAGTAACCATTCCGGCTTCACTCTTTGCTGTTACTGTCATAACATTACCTTCAACAACAAACTTAACACTGTTGTCGCCTCCAACATGAGAAAGAATACTTGCTCTTTCAAGTGCATTCAAAAGTTGAGATTTTGCTATTGTTATTGTTGTTGCAAAATTAGATGGTATGATTTGTTTATAGTTGATAAAATCATCCTTGTTACCCAAGCATCTTGTAACAATTTTTGTTCCATTCACTGATATCATCATAAAGTTTCTTTCAATCAAAACTCTTATCTTTTCTTCTTCATCAGTCAAAAGTTTAGACATTTCAGACAAACTTTTTGCTGGAACAATTATGCTTGCAGATGATGATGCAGAACTAATTTCTTTTTTTGCAATTGCAAGTCTAAATCCGTCAAGAGCTACACTTGTTAGTGTGTTTCCGTCTTCTTCAAACAAACAACCCTTCAAAACTGGTCTTGTGTCATCAGTTGCAACACTAAAAATTGTTTTGTCTATAATGCTTTTCAAATCCTTTTGTTTTATTTCAAAAAACTGTGCATTTTCTATTGTTTGAATGTTTGGAAATTCATTTGCACTTTGACATTGAATAAACAACTCACTGTCAGTGTATTTAATTTTCAATTGATTGTTTTCATCAAGCAAAAGTTGAATTTGCTCATTGCTCAATTTTTTTACAAACTCTCCAAACAATTTACCTGGAACAACAACTTCACCTTCAATTTTTATGTCAGCAGGTATTTTCTTTTCAATGGCAAGTTCTCCATCTGTTGCAGATAGTGTCAAATATTCGCCTTCTGCCTTAACCTTTATTCCCTCCAAAATTGGATTTGTTGTTTTTGTGCTTGTTGCTCTAATAACTGTCATAACTGCATTTGATAGTTCAATTCCTTCACAATATGCTCTCATTTTTAACTCCTAAAATCTTAATGTTTTTTACTAAATTATTATACCATTTTTGACTAAAATTTGCAATAAAAAAAGCAAGCATTTTAAAATTATTTGCCTGTTTTTTTTGATTTTTAATTTATTCTTCCATTTGCATTTCATTTTTGATAAAAATGTGCTTTTGTGGATAACTTATATTCGCTTATACACATACTTATCCACATCTTTTTGTGAGTTTTTTGTCAGTAAAATGATAATGATTTCTTTAAAAAAATTTGTTTTTCACTTTTTCACAGTGCTTATTATTAATAATATTAACTAATCATAAAAAATAAAAAAACAAGTATAAATTCAAAACACCTTTTCAAATCAAAATTTTTGTGTTAAACTATTAATACTATATTGTGAGGTGTATATGACAAATATGTTAATGGTTATTTCTCCGAAAGCTATAGGATTTATATCAATTGGTATAATTTTGCTTGTTTTGATTGGTACAATAATAGCAAGTGCTTTCAGTAAAAGGAGAAATTTTTTAATCAAATCGATAATAGCATTGATTTCTTTCGTGCTGGCAATATTTTTGGCTAAACCAATACTTGGATTATTTGACAATATGTTTTCGCTTTCATCTGCTTTTGTTGGAATGTATATGAATTCATTTGGAAACATAGAAAGTATGAATGAAATATTGACGAATGTCAACTATATTCAAGCAGTTGAAAATTTCAAAAACACAGATATTGCAATTTCACCAACAACAAAAAGTTTTTTGGTAGGAGTTTTTGAACAACAAAAACTCAATGGCGATCAAACAACAACTTTGAGTGTTGTTGCATCAAGAACATTTAGTTATTTGACATCGTTGTTCTTTGTAGCATTGTTACTTTATGTTTTCTTTTATGTAATAACAATTTTGGTATTGAAAATAATTTTAAGAAAAAGACAAAAATCGCAAGACAAAAAAAGTCCAATCATCACAATACCTGTTGGAGTTTTGAAGGGTGTTGTTTTGGTTTTGGTGTTAATTGTATGTTTTTCTTCATTACCACTTTTGTCTATAACAAATGACTATCTAAAAATTGGATTTGAAGAAACAAAAGTTTTAAATTCGGCTTATGATACAATTGTAAATACAGAACAAAAAATTCTTTTAGAGCAAATTGATTGGAAGGAAGTTTACAACTCAAAAAATAATAGTGCAGATGATTTACCTTTAGGAATTTACCTAGACAATCAAGATGAAGAGCAAAATTCATTAAATATTGCAATCATATCAAACAGCAGTTTAACTCAAACTCTAAAAATTGATGGAAATACAAGCATCAGCTATTTTGACTATGTTTGCTATGCGAACAAAATCTATCTGTTTGACAAAGTAACAAAACAATATTTGGGAACTTACACTTTTGAAGGTAAAGACGACCAAACAAAAATCACAGCTTCTGTTTTGTATGATGAAAACAAAATCTATTCAACAACAGTCAGCAAATTTGAAATAAATTGATTTAAAATTAAAATTAAATATAGATATATATAATATAAAGCAAATTAGTTGTGGAAATTGAGATTATGTGCTTGACAAAAAATCAAAATTTCTATATACTTGATTTGCTTTATGTTTATTTTGTTTGAAAAAGTCATATTTGATTTTTCAAACTAAGGCAAAAATTTGAAATATTAACACAGCAAAAAGGAGCAATTTATGAAAAGAACATATCAACCAAAAAAGAGACATAGAATAAAAGTTCACGGCTTCAGAAAAAGAATGTTGACACAAAAGGGTAGACAAGTTTTGTCTCGTCGTCGTCGTCGTGGAAGAAAAGTTTTAACAGTTAAACATAAATAAGTGCTAATTTTTTTTAGCACTTATGTTTTAAGTGGAAAGAACAAATATGAAAAGCAAAAATAAGTTAAAAAAGAGAAAACAATTCAACTGGACTTTTAAAAATGGAAAATCAGTTCATTCAAAAAATCTTGTGATTGTCTACAACAAAAACAAGGGCAAAGATTTCAAGGTTGGTTTTTCAGTAACAAAAAAAGTGGGAAAAGCTGTTGTTCGCAACAAAATCAAGAGAAGACTCAAAGAAATTGTTAGCAAACTCACCTCAAATATCAAAAATTATTACACAATAATTTTGGTTGCAAAGCCAAGTATTGTGGATTGCAAGTTTGTTGATTTGCAAAGCGAAGTTGAGTTGATTTTAAAAAAGACAAATCTATTCAAAGAAATATGAAAAAATTTTTAAACATTATCTTTTTTCCAATAAAGATAGTTGCAATTTTATTTATTTATATCTATAAGATTTTAATCTCTCCATTATTTCCAAAATCTTGTAAGTTTACACCAACATGTTCAACTTATGGACTTGTTGCAATCAAACGGTTTGGAATTTTTGGTGGGATTTTTTTGACTATAAAAAGAATTGCAAAATGTCATCCAAAAGGAGAAGGTGGAAAAGATTATGTGCCAGACAACATTAAAGGAGATATAAAATGGATATTATAAACAATTTGCTTGCCCCACAAATGTGGCCATCAGGGTTTTGGGAAAGTATCATAAAGTGGTTTGCAGGTGTTGGAAGCATTGCTGTTGCAATCATTCTTCTCACAATTTGCATAAAACTTGTTTTGTTTCCACTTGATTTTTGGCAAAAAAGAGTTTCAAGAAAGATGACCGAAAATCAAGCCATAATGAAACCAGAACTTGATGAAATTCAACAAAAGTATGGAAAGAATCCACAACTAATGCAACAAAAACAACAGGAAGTATATAGAAAATACAATGCTCAAAAGAGTATGTCTGGTGGTTGTGTTGCAATGCTTGTATATATGATACTCACAATGGTAATATTTTTCACTTTGTTTGGTGGACTTAGAAATATAAGCCAATCACAAATAAACTATGAATACTACACTTTGGAGCAGGAATATCGACTTGCATATCAAGAAAACCAAACAGAAGCAAATGTTGTAGAAATTTCTCAAAACAGAGTTTTGGAAAAATATGACAATATAAGACAAGGCTTTATGTCCATAAAAAATATTTGGAGACCAGACAATTGGTCAACAGTATTTCCAAAGAGTGATGAATTCTTGAAAAGCTCAGGAATGGCTTTCAAAGTTTATCAATACGAAACAGGTGATGCAACAATAAAATATATATACAACACAAAAACTGCAGAAACAAAAGTTGATGCAAACGAAAAGAACTATGTTGAACCTTATGTTGATTTGCAGGGAAACATATATCTTGTAAAAAACACAGCAGATGGTGCAACAAATCCAACAGTTGTAACAATTGGAGATACAACCTACAATGCAATTTATCCAGAAGTTACAGAACAAGTTAAGGACTATACAGATATAACAGTTCTCACAGCAAAAAATAGTTTTGTTGCTGATTATGACACAATCACAGCAAAGATAAATGAAAAATATGACGGACAATGGAATGGATATTTGATATTGATTATACTTTCAGGTGTCATAACATTCCTTTCATCTTGGTTTGCAAATGTAGGTTTGAAAGCAAAAGATCAAGATGGCAACATCGTAAAACCAGCAAAACCAAAACCAACAACAGGAATAATTTTGGCAGTTGTTATGATATTCTTCACATTCTCATACACAAGTGCATTTGCAATTTATATCATAGTAAACAGCTTAATATCTATGTTACTCAATTATCTTACAAACATAATTTTGAACAAAGTCGAATCAAAAAAACAAAAAAAAGAAAAGGATGCAGTTCTAGCAGAATATGTTAGAAAATAGGAGAGTCAAATGAAAAGTTTTGAATTTACAGGAAAAACAATAGAAAAAGCAATCAAACTTGGTTTAGAAACACTAAACAAAACACAAGATGAAGTAGATATTCAAATTTTGAGTGAAGGTGGACTATTCAAAAAGGCAAAAGTAGTCATCAAATTTGAAGACCAAGAAGTTAAAAATTTCAAAGAAAATGTAGAAGAACCAAAGATTGAAGAAAAGGTTGAAAAAAAACAAGAACAACCAAAACCAGCAAAAGAAGAAAAAGCTGAAGCTGAAAGAGTTGAAGAAGAACCAAAAAAAGAAGAAGTTGTAGAAAACAAAACTGAAAAAGTTGAGGAAGAAAATAAATCTGCAGAAATAAAAAGTGTTTCTGACAAGGACCACATAAAGCAAGAAAAAAAAGCAGTCTTTGAAAAAAAGAGAAACAATGATTATGTTATCCCAACACAAGAAGAGTTGGAAGAAAAGAGAAGAAAGTTTGCAGAAACACACTTCGAAAACAATCAAACATCAGTTGAGTTTATAGAAGGACTTTTGCCACTTTTGAAAATTGATGGCAAAGTAATGCTAGAAGAAAAGAAGGACAACAGTTATATCTTGATAGAAACAGAAGATGCTGGCAGAGTTATCGGCTACAAGGGAGATTCTCTTGCAGGAATTCAATATCTTGCAAACATAATCGAAAGCAACAAAAATCCAAATGCAAAAAGAGTTGTGATCGACAGTGGCAACTACAGACAAAAAAGAGAAGAAAGTTTGAGAAATCTTGCTATAAGAATTGCAGGTAAAGTTTCAGAAACAGGCAGAGCTCAAAGACTTGAACCTATGGACGCTTTTGAAAGAAGAATTGTTCACACAGAACTTCAAAACTATCCTTCAGTTGAAACTC
>CAMOHL010000015.1 GCA_946615295.1 uncultured Clostridia bacterium | reverse complement strand
TCATCGCCCTTTAAACTTGGTGTGATGTGAAATGGATTGATTCTACCTTGAAGTCCACTACCGACATCAATGGTTTTTCCACCCAAATTGTGAGCTAGATTAACATATTCACTTTCTGGATCAAGAACGAATATACGGCTGTTGTCGCCCGCCATATTGGAAAGAATATTTTTTGTGGCAAATGATTTTCCTCCACCTGACTTTCCAATAACCATCATGTTACTGTTAACTCTTTCTTCATCTCGCCTAAAGAAATTTACAAACACTCTACCATTTGCATTGTAGCCCAAATAGAAACCACCTTGGTCGCTGATTGTGTTTGATATGAATGGGAACATTCCAGCAAGTGGAGTTCCATTTATGCCTCTAATATGGTTTTTTACGGTGTCTATTCTTGAAATATTGCTACTTACAAAGGCATCAACTTGTCTGCCGAACATTTCACTACTCTTGAAACCATATTGTTTTAAAAGTGCTCGCATTTCTTTTTTCATATAATCTTCACAAGTGATAAAGAAATTGCATTTATACAAATTTTCATTGCTGTTTTTGATATCAACCAAAAGTTGACGAAGTGTTTGCAAATGAGTTTCATTTTCGATTTGCTTACTCTCTCTAGATGAATACATTGTTTTTGTTTCCATTTCAAGAATTGCCTTATCAACTTCTTTTTCAGCATCAAATCTCATCATTGGCTTGATTTTAACAACAACCTTTGTTGCTGGCATTGAGAATATGTTATATGCCCAAGCATTGCCAACTTGAAGTGGATAGTCAGTAATACAAAAATGTCTGTATGACTTGCCTTCTATGATTGTTTGTGCTGTTTTGAATTGAACTTTTGAAGGCATTGTCCATTCAACCAAACCTTCTGCTCCCTTGGCTTCGGTTTCTCTTTCATCAAAATCCTTTGTGTAGTTTGCCTTCAAGAAAATTGACAAATCTTTTGCCATACAAATTTTGCTTCTTATTGGTGTTTGACCACTTGCAAGTGCAGTTTGCATACCCTCCATAGTGTCATAAAGAGCAGTTTTATCCTTGTCGAAAACAACCAAATAGTAGCAATCTTCAAACATTCTATTTTCTTCATTTGCAGCGATATATTGCTTTACTCTTGATTGGAAAACATAGGTTCTGCCTTCAAGTTCTTTTTGAGTTATTTCGCCTTGCTCAGCAGCTTCCATAAGGGCTGCATATTTTTTTTCATCATCAGCAATATAATCATCATACAACACTGCTTTGTTGATTTTTACAAGTTCACAATCCTGTTCAACTGTGAGTCTTGAAAGTGCATTTTTAAAACTCCTAATATAAGAATCTTGCTTTTCTTCTGTCAAAAGGAAAAATTCAACAGGAGTGATTTGCAAAACCATACCATAGTAGTCGCCATAGTCCAAATATTTTTCTTCTACTATATGTCTATATGGAATGAGTTTGTTTATGTTCTCATAACCCTTCATTGGATCTCTAGAATACTTTTTTTGGAATGCTAAAAATCTAAATAGCAAAACTGTTGTGTAGTATGCTCTTTCGCCGTCAGCAAGTGGAAAATACAGCAATGCTTCAAATGCTAGTGCTGATAGTGCAATAAACCACTTGTATGGTAAATTACTTGTTATTATCAAAACCAAAATTGCCAAGCAAAAAACACCAACAATAACATCAGGTAGTGTAACATGTGGCAAAAGTTCCATTCTTATTTTGGTTTTTCGTGGAATGTATCTAACCATATCAATTTCTCCAATATATTTTGTTCATATTTTAATATATATATTTATTATATAATATATTTTTTTAATTTCAAAATAAATATAATAAATTTCAATACAAATTTAAAATTCAAGTAAAGATATTGCTTTTGTTTTGACATTCAAACACAACAAAAAAAATTGGCCATTCAATTGACCAATTTTTTAAATTTTAGAGCATCAACTATTCTTTAGTTGCCATTATTTTTTTTATCTAATTCTTCACTTGTTCTTTTCAAATTAGCTTTTGCTTGTTTAACATTTGCTTTAGCCTTCTTTTCTTTCTCAATTTGCTCTTTACTTTTTGGAGTAAATTTTGAAGAATTCCATGCCTTTGAAATCAAAGGTTTTTTATCTTTTGACTCACCTTGAATAATTGACTTAACTGAACTACTAATATTTTTGATAAATCCCCAGCCTCTTCTTACATTATAACCAGTTGTAGATGCTTCAGTTCTTGCTCTAGACAATTCGTTTCTAGCATTGTTATAATCAATCTTAGCATCTTTTCTTTCTGCTACTTTTCTGTTTGCATCAGAGAACTTTTTATTCATCTTTTTATCATAGTCATTATATACTTTGTTAAGTTTTGCTTTTCTTTCTTCTTCGCTTAAAGACTTATCCTCTTCAATAGCTTTAAACTTATTATTCATCTTATCTATATATTCAGATTTCTTTCTATCAAAATGAACTTGCTTTGCTAATGATTTTGCTGAGCCTGAATTCATTGAATTTGAAGAATCATCTTTTGCTGTTTTTGCATTTTCTGCCTTACCTGTGGTTTTTTCAGCATTAGAGCCGGTTTTGCTTTCTGATTTATTCATACTGTTTGCATCACTTTCCACTTTGGTATTTGTATCAACAGCTTTACCTTCAACTTCTTGATTATTATAAGCATCCTGATGTGCTTGAGCATAAGCATCATCCTTTTCTTTGCTCTTGTTGAATGCATTTCTAATTGGCTTTCCAGCAACACCCATTGCATTACCCATAGCCTTACCTGCAACTTTCGCTCCACCTAAGGCCAAACCACCAGCTAGTGCCGCACCTGCTGCTGCTCTTGTTAAGTTCTTTGTAAATGCTTTTGTTGCTCCTGAACCATCGCCATAAGCATCACCACCACCGATAATACCAGCGATTGTTTTTGTTGCTTCTTTAAAGAATCCAAGTCCTGCAATAATTATTAAAACTCTGGCTACATAATTTGCAAAACCTGTGATAAATCCCAATTCATTTGGTGCAAATATTGTCCAAGTGCTTATTACTGCAAGCAATGACATAAATATATTCAAAACTACAACGACTGAATAAGAACTTAAGGTTTCTTTCACAAATACCTTTCTCCACTCACCAAGTGCCTTTCCATCATCAAGTGGATATAGTGCACAAATTGGTGGAGATATTATGAACAATGTTCCAAGCATAAACAACCTTTTGATTAGTCCCAATATCGTTACGAGCAATGTCCATGCACAGAAACACATTGCAATTGTTTCTATCAAATAATTAAAACTTGTTAAAGTCAAGTCATAATAGTAGAATACAAGTCCTGTATTATAAATTGAAAAACTAACTTTATCTCCTTCTGCAAATGTGATACGATTATTTGCCAAGCTAATATGAGTCCAACCACTGCTGTTCTCATAGTCAACAAAGATTCCACCAATAGATTTGCCACCATGATAAAAATCAGTTTCAGAAAATGCTAGTGTATTTGCCGATGTTGAAGTTTCAAGGGCATTTCCACTATTACTACTATTTACTTCTCCATATTCAGTGCTATTTATTGTCTTGTGATTTACAACAATTGTATAACCATTGATAAAATAGTTATCAATTTTTTCGGCTGCACGAAGTTTGTTTGAGCCTGTCTTATCGTCTAAGAACACACCAAAATTACCATATCCATCTCTACCATCGTTACCGTCAGTTCCCACAAGTAATCTACCAAATGAACCAGATGTATATGGATTGTTTTCATCACCATTATTTTCACTCAATCTTGCTCTGTTGGCATTATAAGCACCAGCCATAAACACTTGATGTGAAAGTAAAACATTGTTACCTCCAGATGTTGCACCATCCAAAGCTCTCAAGAAAATGTTTCCCACAAACAGACCAAAGAAGCAAACCAATGGAACAATAACAAAATTTACAAGTCCTCTAAAAGCACCTTTGATTGCTTTTTTCTTGTTGTTGTTGCCATCCTTTGCAAATTCAGTTTTAATCACTGCAACAAAAGTTGTTACAAGTAATAAGAAAATTGCAAGAAGCAATAATGCAAAGAATAAATTTTTTACTACACTGCTACGAAGCAACGAAAAAATCAAATCTTCATTTTCCACATTATTGTTTGAAATGCCTGCAAACTTTCTAAACAAAAGTTGGCAAATATCAGCAATTCTGCCAATTCCACAAACAAAAACATAGTAAAAAATTATTCCAATCAAATTCCAAATGCCTGCAAAAATATCAGTGATACCTGACCAAATGCCATTTAGTTGTGATAGTCGAAAATTTAGCATAAGTCTTCTCCTTTTTTTTATTATAACAAAATAATTATCATTTGTGAATACTTTTTTTAAAATTTATTTTAAAATTTAATTATTGCCAGTTTTGTATGCTATGTCTGGCATAAATGAAAATGCAAAAACATCATCGACTTCAGTATAAAACACAAATTCTATATAACTTGAATTTCCACCATTATAGCAAACAACTGATTTTCCATCTGGTGTTGAAACTGCTTGATACAAATAGCCAAAATTTTCTTTTGTTATCAATGATTTTTCATCAACTTTTTCAGTCAAATTATATTCTCTGACAATATAGTCATTTTTTTGTTGTCCATTGATTTTTGCCGTTGTCAAAATATCTTTTATGTCTAATTCAACAAATTCAATGTCGTCTTCATATCCAAATATAACATTTGCTGAGCCAACTTGATAGAATTCACTTTCAACTCCATTGCTATCCCATTTTGCAAAAGAATTGCTTTCGGCATCAAAATATCTTGCATAGATTTTTATGTCCATTGATTCCAAATCTGTGTTGTGATTTTGTGGAGCCGAAAAGAATATAACTGCACTTTCAAAAAGAAAATCTCTGTTTGGCATAACCACAAAACTTTGATAAGCTTGATTTCCTGATTTTGATAAATTATCAGCAAATTCATCTTTTAATTCCATTTCATCATAACTATAATCAGCAAAATAACTGAATGGAATTGTTGGATAGTTTGAATTATATGGATATTCAAAATCGTGATTGCTGAGCCAGTTTTGTTTTGTTTCTTCACTTGCTGGACTGTTGAAAATATCTTCAAACATAAAAGATATTGTATTGAAATAATTTTTGAAATATGGTTTTCTCACACTAAACAGCGAATATTCTTGATTGTTTGAAACATATTTTACAAATTCTGTTTTATTGTTCGAATCAACATTTCCTTGTTCATCAAAATTCCAAACATTTGCATTGAAATTATTATCATAATTTATAATCTTTTCAAACACTTTGCTTGCAATATCAGCCGAATTTGAAATTTCGGTTGCACTATTCAAATCTTCACCAACCCAAGATGTTTTTATGAACACTGTTTGAGATTGATTTAAGCTGTTTTGTTTCAAATATTCAAAAATATAATATTGAAGACCATACAATTGGTTTGAAGTGTTGAGATAGTTAAAACTGTCGTCTTCAATTATCGCAGTTGCTAGAACTTCAGTGGTCAAAAATTTGTTATATTTTTCATCATTAACAATCTTAATACTGTCGCCATCAAAATAACAGTTAACAAATCTTTGATTGTCAAGTTGCATCAAATTTTGACCTATAACATAGTTGAATACAAAGTTTTTTAAACTTTCTTGTTCGGTTTCGGTAAAACCAAGATGTTCTATTTTTGCAAGCTCATTTACAAACAAATTTTGATTAAGTTTTCCATCAACAACAACACCTTGTTTTAAACTGTTTTGCAAGTCGTTTTCATCAAAATATGTTGCATACTTTGAATAAAAACTTCCACTGCCATCCTGATTTAAAGTTTCTCCTGACAAAATGAGTAGTTCGGCAATTTGAAATTTAACAGCAAATTCTCCATCAACAAAATTTTCTTCTGTTGCTTCGGTTTCACTGCTTTTTGTGTTCCAAAGCCAAGAGATATCATTTCCAAATTCATCAACACTATCTTTGTTGATTGCATTTGAATGACTTATTTCTTTCTGAGCATCATAATTTATTTTTACAAATTGATTTTGATCTGTTTTGAACAAAAGATAATTGTTTTCATCTGTCATAATGTTTTCTATGCTTTGTGAAAACTTTGATTGTTCTGCTAATCCATATTCATTAAACAATTCATTCAAAATTTGTTTTGATAATTCAACATTTTGTTTTATTACTTCTTCATCAAACTGACTTTTATCTGCATTGTTTGGTTTGTATGTAACTCTATAATTTTTTATGTAGTCAGCCATTTCATCATAATTTATTTCAACCGGTTTGTCATTACCTTGATTGTTATTGTTGTTTTGTCCACTACCTTGATTTCCCTGATTATTGTTTTGATTGTTTCCTTGATTGTTATTTATTGGTTGTTCGTTTTCTTTTCCGCCATAAGAGAACAAATCATATATTGAACAACCAGTAAAAAAGACAGGCGAAACTAACATCACCAGCGAAAGCAAAAAAATTGTCAATTTCTTTAATTTGTTCATACAAAAAAACCTTCAAAATTCAATAATTTTTTTTTCATAATTAGTATATCACAAAAACAAAAAAAGTCAACATTAAAATATATAATATTTTATAGCACAAAAAGTCAGCTAAAAAATCAAAAATACATAGTTACTTTTTTAATAAAAAACGACCAGATTAAACTAATCTAAGTCGTTTAAAAAATTGTTTGTCTTTAAAAGATCAAAAAGTTTTTGATTCAAATTGAACTCTGCCGATAAGTTCTTGACTTCTTGTAACATCTGTTTTTTGACTGCTAGAGGTATATTTGAAAGTTTTGCTCTTATTAGCAAATTCTTTGGTGTATGAGCAAAATCAATAAACTCCAAAAGTTGAACTTTATACCCCATAGATTCCAAAAGATTGCACCTTATTATATCAGTATAAATTGCTGAAATTCGTTCTTTTGCAACACCATATCGTGTGAGAATTGAAAAATTTTTTGCACTGATTTGACTGTTAATTTCGTGCTGGCAACAAGGAACAGAAAAAATCATTTTAGCATTCCATTTTATTGCATTGAAAATTGCAAAATCTGTTGCGGTGTCGCAAGCATGCAAACTGATTACCATATCAACAGGAAATTTTGCTTCGTATCCATTTATGTCAGCGACTTCAAAACTTAGATTTTGATAGTTATATTTTTTTGCCAATCTATTGCATTCTTCAATTACATCTCTTTTTAGGTCAATTCCAACAATATGACAATCAATTTTTTTGATAATTGAAAAATAATAATAAACAATGAATGTGAGATATGACTTTCCACAACCAAAATCAATAATATTTATACTTTTAAAATCATTTTCTCTAACATAGTCATCAATAATCTCAACAAATTTGTTGATTTGCTTATATTTGTCATAGGCTGATGCAACAACTTTTCCCTCAGCTGTAAATATGCCCATATCAACAAGTGGGGCAATTTTTTGTCCTTCTTTCAAAATATAGTTTTTTTCGGTTTTTAAAGATTTCAAAACAACATTTGCATTTTGATTTTTGAGTCTGTTAAAAAATATTTTTTGCTTTTTTGAAATTTTGATAACAAATTGATTTTCCATACTAAAAAAGTCAAACTGTTTGAACATATTTGTTTGACTGCAAAGATATTCAATCAACTGTTCAAAACTCAAATTTTTGTTGAAAACTTGTTTTTCATCGTATTCACTGACAAAATATTTGTCAGTTTTTTTAACAACTTCAACTCTTTTGAACTTTTGAGTTTTGCTGACTTTGTTGCTGACAACAATTTTTGAAATTTCATCTTTAAAAACAATATTCAAATAACTCTTAAATTCTTCAATATTTAATTCCATAATCTCCAATCCAAAATAATTTTATCACATCTTTAATAAAATGTAACTTGTTTTAACAAAAAAAATAAAGAAGATAATTCTCCTTTATTCCATAAAAAAATTTAAAACAAAATTTAATAATTTTATAATCAAATAATCAAATTTTTTGCTTGAATATGTTTATTTATAAAATTTTTTTCAAAATTTAACATACCCCCATACAAAATGGTTATCAAAAATAACTATAAAATATGCTTTACATTCTTTTTGTTGCTTTTTTTGTAGACAATCACAATACTGCCAATTTGTTGAACTGGATCACAGCCAAGAGCTGAACAAATTTGTTCCATTGCTTCATCGGTTTCCAAACCTGAATTTTGAAGAAGTCTAATTTTTATCAACTCTCTTTTCTCCAAAACTAAATTTATACCGTCAATTACTGTTTGAGTAATACCACCTTTGCCTACCTGGACAATTGGGTCCATTTTTTGAGCCAATCCCCTGAGAGTTGCTCTTTCTTTTGTTGTTATCATATATTCTCCTTTTTTTACAAATTGTATATTAAATTTACCAATATTATATCAATTTTTTTTATTTTTATATAACATAAAATGTTTAGTTTATTTTACAATATCAAATTAAAATAAATATTAAACACTTTTTATTCCCAATATTCAAATTCGAAGGTTCTAACTCTTACATAATCGCCATCTTTTAGACCATATTTTTTTAGTCTATCCATAACACCTTCATCTTTAAGTCTGTTTTGGAAATATGCAAAACTTTCAGGTTCATCAAGATTAACTCCCCTTATGATTTCATCAATCTTGTCGCCAACCAATTCAAATGTGTTGCCTTTTTTGATTATTTCATACTTACTCAAATCTCTTTTGTCGAGTTGTATAATTTCAACTTCCTCTGGCTTGCTTTCAGGAATTTTTGACAAATATTCAACAATGTTTTGAAGTAGTTCCTTTTCTCCATCTCTAGTTGCTGCACTATATGTCAAAATTTTGTAGTCCTTGCCATATACCTTTTTGAATTCTTCAACTTTAGTCATATCGCCATCAAGCAAATCAATCTTGTTCAATACAACAATTTGTGGAACTGATACCAAATTTTTTGAATATGTTTTTAGTTCTTCATTTATCACTTTGAAATCTTCAATTGCATTTCTTCCATCAACTTCAGCAATATCAACAATATGAAGCAAAATTTTTGTTCTTTCAACATGTCTCAAAAATTGAAATCCAAGACCCTTACCTTCACTTGCACCTTCGATTAGTCCTGGAATATCGGCAATCAAAAATGTTTTTCCACTATAACTTGCAACTCCCAAATTTGGAGATAGTGTTGTGAAATGATAATCAGCAATTTTTGGCTTCGCACTTGTCAACACACTCAAAATTTTACTCTTTCCAACACTTGGAAAACCAATAAGCCCAACATCAGCAATAGTTTTAAGTTCCAAAACAACTTCAAATTCTTTTGTCTTTATTCCAGTTTCAGCAAATGCAGGAGCTTGTCTTGTTGAAGTTGCAAAATTTTGATTACCTCTTCCACCAAGTCCACCTTTCAAAATAACCTTTCTGTCATCAGGATAAAACATATCACAAATAATTTTGTTTGTTTCCTTATCTCTAACAATTGTGCCTCTTGGAACTCTAACAATCAAATCTTGTCCTGCCTTTCCAGCACAATGATGTTTTCCACCATTTTCGCCATTTTCAGCTCTATAGTGTTTTTGATAATAAAAATCAACCAAGTTATTACTACTCTTGTCAACTTCAAAAACAACATCGCCACCCTTTCCACCATCACCACCGTCAGGGCCACCATTCATTGTTTTTCTATCTCTCAAAAAGCTCAATGCTCCATCTCCACCATTTCCTGCTTTTATGTGGATTGCAACTTTATCTACAAACATATCAATCTCCTTGTTGTATAAATAATTTTAGCAAAATTAGCAATTTTTAACTGTTTTTTGCTATTTTTTTATGTTTTTTTAGTATTTTTTATTAATTTTAACTATTTTTTTAATTTTTTTATCAATTTATTTTTATTTTATCAAAATTAAACAATGCTTATCTTTTTGAATTGTAATATTTGCAAAAATCTTTTAGTTTGCAAGTTTCACATTCTGGATTTTTTGACTTGCACTTATATCTTCCAAAAAGCACAAGCTGATAATGTAGTTTTGACCAATCGCATTGCTCAAAATTATTCATCAACGAATTTTCTACTTCTTCTGGAGTTTTTCCTTCTCCAATAGGTATTCTATTTGAAACTCTAAAGACATGAGTGTCAACTGCTATGGCATCTCCCTTGAACCAAAGTGAATAAACAACATTTGCTGTTTTTCTTCCAACTCCCGCAAGTTTGACAAGTTCTTCTCTTGTTGATGGCACTTCTCCACCAAAATTTTTCAAAATATCCTTGCTACAATCAATAATATTTTTTGCTTTATTGTGATAAAATCCACAAGAATAAATTATTCTTTCAATTTCTTTAACATCTGCATTTGCAAGTGCTTGTGGATTGTTGTATTTTTGAAACAAAACTTTTGTAACTTGGTTCACTCTTGCATCGGTGCATTGAGCACTCAAAATAACAGCGACCAAAAGTTCAAATGCTGAACTAAAATTTATTTCACACGTTGT
>CAMOHL010000014.1 GCA_946615295.1 uncultured Clostridia bacterium | reverse complement strand
TAGTGATAGCATAATACACTCTTCAATTTTTGATTGTTTATCTAGCTTTTCCACATCTTCCAAAGGCAAATTGTCAAGATCTATTTTTGAAACATTTTCAAATGTTTTTTGATAGATTGCAAGACTGTCAACATTCTTCCATCTCGTGTTTTCAACATAACTACTTGATACTACTCCAAGCCCCAAACATTCTTTGTCTTGCCAATATTTTAAGTTGTGCTTGCACTCAAATCCTACTTTTGAAAAATTACTGACTTCATACCTAAAAATTTTATGTTTTTTTAGATATTTGTTTGTCCAATCGTACATTTTTGTTGCAATGTCTTCACTTGGCAAAGAATACAAATTGTTATCAAGATTTTTTTTAAGTTTTGTGCTATCTTCAACAATAAGGCCATAGGCTGAAATATGCTGAATATCCAACTTTTTTAAGTGCTTTATTGTTTTTTTTACATCACTCATTTTTTGATTTGGCAAACCTAGCATAATATCAACATTTATGTTGTCAAAGCCAAAAGATTTTGCAAGTTTGATTGAATTGTCAAATTGCTTTTTTGTGTGCAATCTACCAATCAACTTTAAAAGCCTGTCGTTATATGTTTGAAGTCCAATTGACAATCGATTTATTCCACAATTTTTAAATTCTACAAGTTTTTCTCTTGTTAAAGAATTTGGATTGCACTCAATTGTTACTTCTGCATTTTTATCAACAGCAAAACATTGTTTGATTTTTTTTGTTATTAGTTCAATTTGTCCATCAAGCATTGTTGTTGGAGTTCCACCACCAATAAAGATTGTGTCAACAACATAGTTTTTTTTCGAATAGATTTTTCCTTGAATTTCTATTTCGTTTAGCAAAGCCGAAACATATTTTTCCTTTTCTTCATCTCCCTTGCAAAAAGATACAAAATTGCAATAATCACATTTTTTTTCACAAAACGGTATATGCACATATAATCCAATATAATTTATCATATATCAAATTATATAATAAATTTTCAGCAAAAACAAAAAAAATCCCATATTTTTGGGATATTTTTTTATTTATTCAATATTTCATACACTTTTTTTTCATATTCTTCTTGAGAAATTTTTCCTTCATCTTTCAATTGCTGAAGTGCCACTATTTGTTCACTTCTTGACAAATTTTCTTCTTGTTTTTTTGTGAAATTATCATCAACTGAAGTATTGTCAATTTCTTCTGCTGTTTCACTATTCATATTTTCATTAACAGTTATGTTGCCATCAGAATTTGCTTTGTCTTCAATAATTGTTTCACTTTCAATGTTTTGATTGTTTTTTTCAGCATTTGTAATATTACTGTTACTCTCTTCAACAATATAGTCTTCAATTTTTATATTATCAAAATCACTTTTATTTTCATCAAATTCAAATTGATTTTCATCATTCTCATTTGATTGTTCTTGCTGAAACCCGTCTTCGTTTAACTCATTTTGTTTCAAGTTTTCTTGCATTGCAAAAATAGGCAATAATGAAATCGCTCTTCTTGATGGCAAACAAAGATAGTAAATAAAGATAATTTCTCCAATCAATGGCAAAAGCAACAGCAAAAATGACCAATACGATTTGCCAACATCATTAAGTCTTCGGCATATTATTGCAATTGCTGGCAAAAAGCTTACCACTTGATACAAATAAAAAACTGATATTTCAACCTTTAAAAATATGTTAAAATTTGTAACAAAAGGCATAGCAAAAAAAACTGCAATCAAGTTACCTATTGCAAAATTTATTAGCATCGTTAACCAAAACTCTTTAATCCCTGTTTTTTCTTTGAATTTAAAACTATTGTTAAAAAAATCTTTATAATAATCAAATATTGTTTTTTTCATAATTATATATATTATATCAAAGTCTTAAATATTATTGCAATTTAAACAACAAAAATTTTAAAACTAAACAAAAAAAAATTGCAAGCAACTGCCTGCAACCGCAACATTATAGATATGCTGATTTTGATTTGTAATAGTTATTTCTAACTTCAGTATATTTTTCAGAAAGATTCAATATGTATTTTTGTTTTTCTCTCTCACTCATAACAGAAAGAAGTTTGCTATCTGAAAGTTCTTTGAGTGGATTTATGCAATCTTCATTTCTTTTCAAAAGTTCATAAACCCTGTTTTCAAAAGCCTCTCGTTCTTCATAATCATTGATAATCTTTATAGTTATGTCGGGAGTTTTACATTTGCTTTCCATAACCATTCTAATATGATTTTGAAATTCTATATTTCTCTTTATATTTCTATTTTCTTCCTTATTTTTGTAAGAACAAGTTTTTAGTCTGTTCTTTGCATCGTTTGCAAGTTTCTTTAAAATATTTTTTGAATTTGTACTACTCATAGTTTTCTCCTTGATACAAACAAATTATATATCAAAAAAACGCCAAAAAAATACCTAAAACAAAAGTAGTCATATAAAAGTAAAAAAAGACAACATAAAACGATTTTTGACATTATTCATTACTCAATTTGTCAAAAATTTTCAAAAAATAATTCAACAATATTTTTTAAACTTGAAAAAACTATATTTTTGCGACAAATATTACAAATTTGTTTGTAAATAAAAATGTTTGATGTATAATTTTATGGGAGAAAACTATGAAAGATAATGATTGTATTTTTTGCAAAATTGTAAATGGAGAATGCCCTTCTTACAAAATTTTTGAAAATGAATATACCCTTGCTTTTTTGGATATTTCAAAGGACACTTTTGGACACACTTTGGTTATACCAAAAAAACATTTTGAAAATGTTTTTGAATGTGATGACTTTTATTTGCAAGAAGTTATCAAAACAACAAAACTTGTTGCAAATCACTACAAAAATTTGGGATTTAAGGCAGTGAATATTTTGAATGCAAGTGGCAAAGAAGCTGGACAAAGTGTTTTTCATCTTCATTTTCATATCTTACCAAAAATGGATGCAACTGATTTTGATGCATGGCCAAAATTTAAGAATGATGCTGAAGATTTGGAATCACAGTGGAACAAACTAAAAATGTGATATGTTTAAAAAAAAGGTGCAATTAGTTTGCACCTTTTTTGTATACTGTTACTTCCTTTATCACATCACCATTCTTCTTCTTTTTTGTAACAACTTTTTTTTCTTGTTTCTTTTCTATCTTTATACTATAAACACTATCATCAAAGTTCAAATCTTTCGAATTTGATTTTTCTTTTTTCGATTGTTTTTTTGATTGATTGTTGATGTTATCTTTTTTTGTTTCCATTGATTTATTTTCTATTATTTTTGGATTTTCAGCAACTTTATTTTCATCTATTTCAATATCTTTGTTACTAATATTTTTGTTAAAATCAACAGATTGGGTATCAATTAAATTAACATTTTCTTTTGTTTGAATTTTTGTTGTAATGTTTTTTTCATCACTATTTTTTAATGTTTCACTGATTGATTTCAGTTGTTTTCGGTTTTTATAATAATATATTATTGAATAAACAATGATTATTGCACCAAATGCTCCATCTATTGGATAGAACACATCAACAATTGTTGAAAAACCAAATCTAGAAAACACAAAGCCAAGAGTTAGAACAATAACTGAGCACACAAATTTGTTTTTGATAAATCTATTTAGCCACTCAACCATAGTGAATGCAAGCACTGCCAAAGTTGTGAAAATTGCTAGCCACAACAAAACAGAATAACACACCCCCATGGCACTGCTGATTGAAAATGCAATGCTAACCATTGGCATATCACTTGTGTATATTTCGGATCCACCAAGCAAAGAACAAATCAAAATTAAACATATAAGCAAAAATAGTGCTACACTAGAAATTAAACTCGCAATTTTAATGCTTTTGTTCTTTTGATTTTCACCCGTTTTTGCAACAATAAAGATGTTTGTGAATGAATTCATACTTGCATATAAAACAGCAGAGAGTATTGAAGGAAATACCCTAAAATTTTGAGTGTTTGACAAACTTATCGATGGATTTTGAATCAAAAATATTGTAAGTATTGTAACAACAAAAACTATGATTATTGGAAGTAATATGTTTGTTATTTTATATATGTATTTAAGTCCCACTGAAACCACAACTGCTGTTATCAATGCCGTTATGATTGAAATGTAGCAAAAGTTATAATTAGCCCCAAAAATCAAAACGCCAATGCTATCACTCCCAGCAAGCATAGAAGATAATGTTATGAATGAGCAAAGTATAAAAATCATATCAACAAAAACACTTGCCTTGCCAAACATCTTTTCGGTCATATCACTGATTGAATTTGGTTTTGTTATTTGTCCTAGTTTTGAAAATATATAGAATACATAAAAAAACAAAATGGCAGATAGTAACACCATAAAAATAGACCAAATACCATATTGACCAAAAAAAGAATATATTTCTTTTCCACTAGAAAAACCTGCACCAATAATTGCAGCCATAATAATCATAACAAAGGTAAACACAAATTTATTCTTCACATAATTATTATATAACTTTATCTTTGTATTCGCAATATCAATATAAAAAATAATTATAAAAAAATTGACTTTTAAATTATATTTATGTAATTTTTTTAAAAATAAAAAAATCTACCTTTTGAGTAGATTTATTTTTTATCCGTATAAATAATTCTGCCACATTGTTCACATTCACCAATGCCATCGTTTTTCAACTTATCCAATGCCACTGATGATAGTTCAACCCTGCAACCACCACATCTCTTGTCAACAAGTGGAACAAGCACTGGAAAAATACCATCTTTTTTCATCAATTTATATTTTTCAAGCTTGTTCTTTTCAATCAATTTTTCTAGTTCTAATTTCTTTTGATTGATATTTTCTATTTCTGGATTTTGTTGTTCTTTTTTGTCTTCTGAATTCTTCTTCAAGTCTTCTTTCATATCTTTTGCATCTAAAAGTTGTTTTCTATAGTTTCTATAATCCATAACAACTTGTTTGATTTGTTGATTGTTTGAAAGCAATCTATTTTCAAGTTCAGTGAGTTGTTTTGCAGTTTGACTAATCTTTGATTCATAATCTTTCAACTCATCTTCGCTCATATTTTCAACATCTAAGTTCTTGTATCTATCAACCAAATTCAAGCCTTTTTTTTGAACTTCCATAAGTTTTTCAAAAGAAGTTAAAAGGTCCTTTGACTTTTCTTCCAAATCAAGAATTTTGTTTTGACAATCTTTTATTGTTGCATTAATCTTTTCAACTGATTCTGTTGAATTAGAATTTTTTTCTTCTTTTTTTAATTTTATCAATTCTATATCTAATTTTTGATATTCTAATAATTCGTTTAACATATACCCTCTCTAATTTTCACTAGCAATTTCCTCAAACAATGCAATAGCTTTATTTATATAAGTCAATTCTTGTTCCAGTTGTTGTCTAAGTTCGCCAACACTTGCTTTTAAGTCCATCAACTTTTTTTGCCTTGCAGTTAAGTATTCATAAAACACTTCATAGTTTTCTTTGAAGTTATCCTTTCCAAAATAGATTTCTAGGTCAACAAGTTGAGAATGTCCTTTTGTAACTCTCATAACATCATAAAACTTGTCGCCCTCTTTAATCAACTTGTCCACAACAAATTCAAAGCCATTGTTGACTAGATATTGTCTAAGCATAGGTGCATCTCTCATTGGTTGAAGAACAAAGTTATAAAGTTTTTTTGGTCTGTTTTCCAATATTTTTATAATTTCTATGCCACCCATACCTGCAATGACTGCACAATTTATTTTATCATATTTTGTTATTGGTTCAAAACCATCTCCCTGGCGAAAGCTAACAAATGGTGTAACATTTATTGAATCTGCAAGAAGTATTGCTTTGTTTAAGCAATCTTGACTTTTTTCTGTTGCAATAACCATATCTGCCTTTTCTTCCAAAATGAGTTCTGCTGTAACATAACCATGGTCGCAACCTATATCGGCAATTATTTTGGTTGTTGGACAAAGGTCAACAATCGCTTCAAGTCTTTCTCCAATATTTAAAACACTAGCCATAATTTCTCCTATTTACATTATACAACACAAAGTCAAAAGCACAAACTAATCTGCATAATCTTTCAATCTTTTACTTCTTGTTGGATTTCTCAACTTTCTAAGTGCCTTTGCTTCAATTTGTCTTATTCTTTCTCTTGTAACATTAAACTCTTGACCAACTTGTTCAAGTGTTTTTGGATTGCCATCATCCAATCCATATCTAAGTCTAATAACTTTTTGTTCTCTTGGTGTCAAAGTTTCAATAACCTGCAAAATTTGGTTTTTTAACATACTTTGACTTGCAGCATCATCTGGTTTTATTGTTGTTTCATCTGGAACATAATCACCAACTTTGCTGTCTTCATCTCCAACAGGGTCTTCCAAACTCAATGGGTCCTGTGCTATTTTTTGAATTTCTATAACTTTTTCTGGCTCTATACCCATAAGCTCTGCAATTTCGTCAGCAGTTGGTTCTCTGCCAAGTTCTTGCAACAACTTTTTGCTTACTCTGCCAAGTCTGTTGATTGTTTCTACCATGTGAACAGGTATTCTTATTGTTCTTGCTTGGTCTGCCATTGCTCTTGTGATACTTTGTCTTATCCACCAAGTTGCATAAGTTGAAAATCTAAAGCCCTTTGTGTAGTCAAACTTTTCAACTGCTTTCAAAAGTCCAATATTTCCTTCTTGAATCAAATCCAAAAATTGAAGTCCATTTTTACCACTATATCTCTTTGCTATGGATACAACCAATCTCAAATTTGCTTCACAAAGTTTGTTTTTTGCAGCTTCACTACCTTCCAAAACTTGTTTTGCCAGTTCAACTTCTTCTTCTTGAGTAAGAAGTGGAACTTTACCTATATCCTTGAGATACATCTTGACAGGGTCATCAACACTAACTTGACTGATGATATCATCCAACACTTCCTTTTCCAAATCTTCTGGCTTTATGGTTGGAATGATTTTTACTCCGTTCTTTTTTAATTCTTCAATGATTTCTTCAATTTCTTTTGCAGTCGCTTCATATTTCAAAAATTTGAGATATATATCTTCCTCTTGAATTCCATTCTTCTTTTTACCAATTTCAAGCAACTTGTTATACTCATTTATATAATTTTCGTTCAATTTTTTTACCCCACTTTATTTAACAAAGTTTTTTTCTCGTTTATTTCTTTTGAAATTTCACTAGCTTTTTTTAGCAAAGCAAGTTTCACTTCATCATTTGTGCAATTTTGAATTTGTGCATTTATTTGATTTTGTTTTGCAATTAGTTTGTCTAATTTTAACATATTCAAACAACCATCAAACTCATTTTTGAGATTTGATATCTTTGAAAAATCAAAATTTATCAAACTCATAATATCATTATTATTCTCCACATCAAAGTTATCATATAGTTTTGCAACTATAGGAAAATCATTTTCTAACAGATATTTATACACTTGCTTAAAGTTAGTATTGACAAAATCGTCAATTTCTACCCCTTCAACATAAGGTTTTTTGTGAAGGACACTTGCAAGCACAAATTGTTCTGCTAGATAGTTTTTTGTTTTTACAACATTTATTTCTTCAACTTGAGATTTATTATCATCTTTTGGTTTTGCTTTTTTTGTTGTGAGAAGTTGTCTAAAAATCGTTTCTCTTGGCACAGAACTCAGTTTTGCAATCAAATCCACATAAACTTGTTTTTCACTTTCTTTTTTTATGTCAACAACTACTTTTAGAGCATTGTCAATAAATTTTGATACATTATCTCTATCATTCAAATTTAGTTTATTTGCTTCGGCTTTTATTTCATATTCATATACCGGCAGTGCATTATCAATCAATTTTTGATATGCTTCTGCTCCATATTTTTTTATGTATTCATCGGGATCCAATTTCTCAGGCAATTCCAAAACCTTTATGTCAAACCCTTCATCAAGAAGTGGTTCCAATGATTTTGCTGTTGCCTTTTGTCCTGCAGAATCTCCATCAAAGCAAACAATGACAGAATCAACAAATCTGCTCAATGTTTGAACATGATTTTTGTTGAAAGCTGTTCCCATTGTTGCGATTGCATTTTGAAACCCCGCCTGTTGAAGTGAAACAACATCCATTTGTCCTTCAACCAAAATAGCATAGTTTTTTTGAAGCCTTGCCTTTCGCAAAAAATTTATACAGTATATATTGCTACTTTTGTTAAAAATAGGTGTACCCCTAGTGTTTTTGTATTTGGCTCTTTTTTCACTTTCAATCGCCCTACCACTAAAACCAACAACTTTGCCAGTATGATCAATAACAGGAAAAACAACTCTGACACCCATTTCGTCATATAGGTTACCTTCTTCTCCACGAGCACAAACACCAGCTTCTATAATATCATCGGCATTGTAACCTTTTGATAACAAGTATTTTGGCAGTCCATTCCAATTTGGACTATAACCTATGCCAAGTTTTGTTATGGTTGATTTTTCAACCCCTCTAGAAAGTAAATAGTCAAGACCTTTTTTGCCAAAATTTGAATTTAGTTGTTTGTTATAGTATATTGCAGATTCACGACAAATTTCTTTTAGAAGATCCAACTTCTTTTTTCTTTCAAAATATTCGTTGTTGTTAGAAATTTGTGGCATTTCCATTCCTGCCATATCAGCAAGAATTTTTACTGCCTCCATAAATTCAACACCTTCGATATTTCTAATAAATCTAAAGACATCTCCACCAACACCACAACCAAAACAATGATAAAATTGTCCCTGCTCATTCACTGCAAAACTTGGAGTTTTTTCATGGTGAAACGGACAACAAGCCCAGTAGGTGTTGCCCTTTCTTGTAAGAGTTAAATACTTTGATATAACAGTTACAATATTGCTGTTATATTTTAATTTTTCTAGCCATTCTGCTGAATAACCTTTATCTTGCATATTTCTCCAAAAAACTCAATACACAAATATTATTTGCCACAAAGTTTGAAATACCTTTAAATTTTTTTGTTTTTTTATATTATATATTAAGTTTATAAAAAAATCACTATATTCAAATAGTGATTCTTTGCCTATAAATTTGAAATACAAGTTTATCTTTCAACAGTATTTTCTTTGTTTTCTTGATTATAAAACAAATTCTCAACACCATATTTTTTTGCTATTTTCAAAAAGTTGTCTTTATCTTTATTGAATGCTTTTTCAACAACTTTATAAAATTTGCCAAACAATTCATTTCTATAACTAACTGCATTGCAACCTAGCTCAAAAAAAGTTTGCTCATTTTTCAAATCATCGTAACTAAAAGTTTTCAATGCCTCAACAGAATATTTATTGTAGTATTCTGTTTTTAAAAATACCATTTTTAAGGAAGTATCCAAAACAACATTTCCATATTCCACCCAAGAATGATGAAATGGTTGATAATATTCATCCCTAACATTCATATTTAGTTTGTTTAAAACACCTATTTTTAGAGTTGAGTTTTTTATTGATTTTGCCAAAAACAAAGCATAAAAATAGCAATTGCCAATTGTTTCTTCATTTTTTAGACATTCCCCGTATGGTCCGTTCCAAAATTCTTTTTTTAGTTCAGCATAAAATTTATCGTCAAATCGAACTGCCTTTTTCTTTTTTAAAAGTTTTTTAGCAATTTCAGTAAGATGAAATAATTCCGAATTTGGTTTTATATATTTTTCTTTCATATACTTATATAATATCACATCTACACAAAAAGTCAATATGCAAGTATATTACCATTGAATAACTAAAGTAGAGTTTTATTTTTTGTTGCTTAAGGAATAAAAAATTCGACAGAATTACTTCTATCGAATTTTTTTCAAAATATATATCACTTAAACAAATATATTTTTTAACATTTGTTTTAAACAAATTATTTTTTTCTTGGGAATTTTATATTTGCTTGAGCTGCTGCAAGTCTTGCAATTGGAACTCTAAATGGAGAACAAGAAACATAGTCAAGTCCCACTCTATGACAGAATTCAATTGAAGATGGGTCGCCACCATGTTCTCCACAAATTCCACAGTGAAGTTCTGGTCTAGCTTCCTTGCCCTTTCTTACTGCCATTTCAATCAAGATACCAACACCTGTTGTGTCAAGACGAGCAAATGGATCGCTTTCATATATCTTTGTTGCATAGTAGCTTGGCAAGAACTTGCTTGCATCATCTCTTGAGAAACCAAATGTCATTTGTGTCAAGTCATTTGTTCCAAAGCTAAAGAATTCTGCTTCTTTTGCAATTTGATCAGCAAGAAGTGCTGCTCTTGGAATTTCAATCATTGTTCCTACTTGATATTTGAGCTCAACACCTGCTTCTTTGATAACTGCATCTGCAGTTTCAACAACTGTTTTCTTAACATAAGCAAGTTCCTTAACTTCTCCAACAAGTGGAATCATAATGTTTGGAACAACATTCCATTCTGGATGTCTTTTTTGAACATTGATTGCAGCTTTGATAACTGCCTTTGTTTGCATAACTGCAATTTCTGGATATGTTACTGCAAGACGGCAACCACGATGTCCCATCATTGGGTTGAATTCATGCAAGCTATCACAAATAAGTCTAATTTCTTCAACTGATTTGTTCTTTGCTTTTGCAAGGAGTTCAATATCCTTTTCTTCTGTTGGAACGAATTCATGAAGTGGTGGGTCAAGGTATCTTATAACAACTGGCTTGCCTTCAAGTGCTTCCATAAGTCCTTCAAAGTCTTCTTGTTGCATTGGCTCTAGTGCGTTCAATGCTTCAACTCTTTCTTCAACTGTTTCTGAGCAAATCATTTCACGGAATTTTTCAATTCTACCTTCACCAAAGAACATATGTTCAGTTCTTGTAAGTCCAATACCTTCAGCTCCAAGTTCTGCAGCTCTCTTTGCATCTTTTGGAGTATCTGCATTTGTTCTAACACCAAGAGCACGATATTTATCAGCAAGTTTCATAATTCTGCCAAAATATCCTGTGTTTGTGTCTGCTGGAACTG
>CAMOHL010000013.1 GCA_946615295.1 uncultured Clostridia bacterium | reverse complement strand
GGTTATGCAAGTCTTGACTATGAAGTCAAAGAATATAGGCCAAGTGATTTGGTAAAAATGGATATTTTGTTGAATGGAGAAATGTGTGATGCACTTTCAACAATTGTTTACAAGCCAAATGCTTATAGCAAAGGAAAAGCTTTCACTGAAAAGCTAAAAGAAATTTTGCCAAGACAAATGTTTGAAATTCCAATACAAGCAGCAATTGGTGGAAAGATTATTGCACGAGAAACAATAAAAGCACTTAGAAAAGATGTGCTTGCAAAATGTTATGGTGGAGATATAACTCGAAAGAAAAAACTTTTGGAAAAACAAAAGAAGGGCAAAAAGAGAATGCGACAAGTTGGAAAAGTTCAAATTCCAAGCGATGCATTTATAAGTTTATTAAAGATATAAAATAAAAAAATATGCAAATTTTAATGATTTTTGCATATTTTTTAATGTTTTTTTGAATTTTTTTATCATTCTTTTTGATTTTTTTTATTTTACACAAAAAAATAGCAAAACATATTTTGCTATTTTTTGTTTTTTTATTTTTTTATCATGAGCATTTCTTCTTCAAGTTGAGTGTTTTTTGTTGTTGATTTTTCTGCAACTTTTTCTTCACTTGCATCACCAAATATCATTCTTGTTTCTAGGTCAATATCCACAACCTTAAATTTTACTGTGTCGCCAAGAGTATATTTGTGTGTTTTTCCATTTAATGAGATTCCGTTTTTTGAAACCTTGTATTCTTCGTGATTTGCATCATACAATCTTGTAAGTGGAACTGCAATTGCAACAGTTCCGTTTGCAGTCATAACTTTTACAAATGTGTCATTTATTTGAGAAATATATCCTTCAAGCTCATTGCCCTTTTGACTTTCAGCCCACATACAAGCAAGATATTCATCGCTTTCTCTTTCAGCCCAATCTGCCTTCTTTTCTTGAATATTCAAGTGTTCGGCAACTTTTTCTAATGTTGATTTCTTTATTGAAGGTTTTTTGCCAGCAATAATTTCTTTTAGCAATCTATGTGTTATAAGGTCAGCATATCTTCTAATTGGAGAAGTAAAGTGCATATAACCAGAATCGCTGTTTGTAACACCAAGACCAAAATGTGCAACTTTGTCTTCTGTTGCAGTGTATCCTGCTTTTGACAATGATTTGATTGTTTCGCTCATCAAATAATCTCTTGCAGGATGATTTTTTATTATTTCAATCAAATTCTGTATGCTTTCTGTATTGTTTTCAACTGTATATTCAATTCCAAATTGTTGCAACTTGTTTTGAAGTGCTGCTGCTTTGTCATCTTTAATGCCTTCATGAGTTCTATATAAACCAACATATCCTCTTTCTTTGAAAAATTGAGCAACAATTTCGTTGGCAAGTATCATTCTTGTTTCTATAACTTTGTGTGAATATTCTTCATTAGAAAGGAATATTTGTTCAACCTTTTTTCCATTTTCACCAAATTTGTATGCTGGTTCATGGCTGTCAAATTCCAACATCTTTGAAAATACATTTTCAAGTGTTTTTGTGTTTTTGTATATAAAATCAAGTGTCTTTTTGCTCTTTTTGTTTATAACATCAAAGCCATCTTCATTGTTGTATGTTTTTTCAGCTTCTGGATAAGAATATGACTTTTTGACATTTATAACAGCATATTCAACTCTTGGATTTTCAATTTTGCCATCATAAGTAACAATTGCACTAGCAACAAGAGCAAGTCTAGGTTTTCCTTCATCAAGAGAGAAGATACCATTTGAAAGCTCTGGTGGAAGCATTGGGTAAACTCCACCACCAAGATATGCACTATTGCCTCTTTTCATAGCTTCTTTGTCAAGTTCTGTGTTTGGAATAACTCCGCTAGAAACATCGGCAATTGCAATATATGCTTTAAATCCATTTTTCACTGGCTCATCAAAAACAGCATCATCCTTGTCTTTACAACCTTCTGGGTCAATTGTGATGAATGGTATATGTTCAAGATTAACTCTACCTTCTCTTTGCTTGTCTGTAACTTCCTGTGGAATTTGCAATGCTTCGTTGTGAACAGCATCAGTAAATTTGTTTGTGAATCCATATTTTGAAGCAATTGCTATATTTTCAGAAATTGGGTCATCAACAAAACCAAACACATCTTCAAGATTTGCTTTCATTTTGTCATCTTCAAAAACAATTTTAACCAAACAAGTTTTTCCAACAGAATTTTTTGCAGATTCCGCATTGATTAGTGGGCAAACAAATTCATTGTGTCCTCTAAGTTTAACTGCAATAGTTCCGTTTTGATTGATAATTGTTCCAATTGCTTTTTGGTTGTTTTCAACTCTTTTTGTTGGAGCTTTTGTTTCATATTGAACAATTTTTTGAATTTTATCGTCCTCCAATCTAATCTTTTTTGTGCGAACAAGAAAATCCAACTTTTTTTCAATTTCTTTTTTCTTCATTCCTGTTAGGTTTGAAAGTTTATTAATTGTAACAGTCAAGTTTTTGTCATACAATTTTTCTGACTCTAACAACATCAATATTTCTTTTTCTAACTCCATAATATAGCCCTCATTTTTATATTACCACAAAAAAAACACTTTTGCAATACTTGTTTGAAATTTTATATATGTTTTATATTTATTCTATGTATGGCTGAATTTTCTATTTCTATTATTATAAATAATAGGTAGCTTTACAAAAAATGTCGAAAGTTATCAAAAGAAATTGCAAAAATATGTGTTTTCATATATAATTTTTTTGTATGGAATTTAAAGATAAGTCAATTGATAATGTCGTAAATTTGCACGAAGGTCATAGAATTAGATTAAGAAATGAACTCGATCAAAAAAATTTGGTTGAGGTAAGTGATTATAAAGTGCTTGAATATATTTTGACATTGGTCATAAAAAGAAGAGATACCAATGAGCTTGCTCATACATTAATCAATACTTTTGGAAGTCTTGCAAATGTGCTTGATGCAGATCAAGAAGCTTTGATGACAGTCAAAGGTATAACTCCCACAATTGCATATTTTTTACATTTTATACCATTGATATTTAGAAACTATAAAATAAGTAAACAAGTTCCAAAAAATTATTTAAAAACTGCCAATGATGTTTTTAACTATTTAGGTAATGCAATTTCACATCTTTCAAAAGAAGAATTTTATATGATTTGTTTGGATAACAGCAACCGTGTCATCAATCACAAAATGATAGCTGGCGGAAATCAAACTTCGGTTAATATTGACATAAAAGCATCTGTTCAATTTGCTCTCGCTTCAAATGCAAGCAAAGTGATTCTACTCCACAATCATCCAACAGGCGATCCTCATCCAAGTCAACAAGACTTGATAACAACAAAAAAGATGCTTGTTGGCTTTGAATCATCTGGCATTCAACTATACGAACACATCATTGTAAATTATCGTGATGAATATTTTAGTTTTGCCAACAATGGTTTTATTGAACAATTTAGAAAAGAATATAAAAAGATGTTTGAGTAATTTCTTTGATTATTACCGTATTATAAATATTACATAATTATAAAATTTTAATAAAAAATAGCAAAAAATCTTAAAAAAACAGCTAAATAATGATAATTTTTATTAAAATTTGCAAAAATATACTAAATTTTTAAAACTTACAAAATAAAAAATCGAATTAAAAATTCGATTTTTTTATATCACTTTTTTTCTATAATATTTTTATGCTTAGCAAACTCAAATAGACTATTGCTCCATTTCCTTTTCCTTTACTGAAGAGTAACTCATTGCCAAATTTGAATTGCTAATCATAAAGTTGTGTCCAACCTCTTTTAACTTTGGAAGATTAATTTCCTTCATGTATATATTGGAATACAAAAAATTGTTTCCTACTTTTTCAACATTTGGCAACTTAATTTCACACAAGAAACTATTGTTAAACATAAATGAATTTCCAATTGTTTTTACACTTGGCAAATCAAGTTCTGCGATACTTGAATTTAAAGACAAAAAGTTACTGCCAATGTTTTCGAGTTTTGGTGCTTGTATCAATCTAATTTGCTTATTGGAAGTCATAAATCCATTGCCAATATTTTTGACATTAGGCATAATGAGTGCCATTATTTCTTGATTTGATGTCATAAATCCATCAGCAATTTCTTTTACTTTAAGGAACTGAATATTTCTAATCTTTTCATTAGAATACAAGAAATCTTCTCCAATTTTTTCAACATTTGGTATGCATATTTCTTCCAAATTTTTATTTAGTTGCAAAAATTTGTCGCCAATCTCTTTTACATTCATATTCTTATACTGTATCATTTTGTTTAACTTATCTACAACAATTTGAACTTTTTCACCAACTTCTGGAGTTATTTCTATCACTCTATTTTTGGCCTCATCGATATAAATATTTATTGATTGAATTTTGCCAATAGATTTAATAAAAGCATCCTCTTGTTTATCTGGTAGTGATATAATCTTTTTGTTTGATAAGTCAACAAGATAGTTGTCAATCAAAATGAATTTAGATTTATCATATTGCATAACCAAACGATTTGCATCAACAACAATGTTGTTTGCACAATAACTATAACCAAAGACATTCATATTAGATTTGTATAATTTTCCATCTGCACCAAAGATATATGAATCCAAAGATAATGGTTCATACATATCTGGAGACAAATCAATGTCATATTTTTCACAAAAAGCATCAGTAAGACCTGGCACAATATTGTCCAAATCATTACCAAAAGTTGCATCAGGATTTGCAATAGCATGATTATATCTATTTTTTATTGATAGTGTTGAGTGCCTGCCTCTTGTAAATTGAATACTTATAACACTTGTTCCATATCTATCTTGTCTGTATGGATAAGGAAAGTCTTCTCTATTTATTATGTCAACATCTTTTTTTACTGCAAACCAAACTCGACAACTATTCAACCTTCCTCCATTAAATGTGCATAGTTCTTCACTTGGTCTGAAATATTTTCTAAAATACTGAATTTCATCTTCTGTTTTACACTCTGGATACAAAATATATCCTGCTTCATCCATAAGTTCTTCTGGTGTTTTGTCGATATGTTTTTTTTGAGTGTATTTTTGTGTAAAGAAATTAAAGACATAATTTTTGAAAGCACTTTTTTGTTTTATTACATCTTCATAAAGTGTAGGCACAGTGTCAAACTTTTCACTTATTATTCTCGACAACTCTCCTGGAACTTCCAATATAGTTGAAAAAAGTCCTCTGCAAAGTTTTGCAAAGTTTTCGCCATAATGTTTTTTTATATACTTCAAATCTTGATTATCCATATATTCTCCTAATTGGCAATTGTTTGCCGTTAATTGTCAAAATTGCATAATCAATTTTTCTTTTTTCATCATAGTCATTTTTGCTCTTGATAATTTCAAATGCATAAGGTTGAGCATAGCCCTCAAAATTTTTGTCCAAAAGTCTATTATCCAGAGTTATTACATCATCAATTTTTGGCTTATCTAGCCCATAAAATTCAAGAACCAAGCTGTATTGGTTTTTATTTTCATCTTCTAGTAAATATCTGTTATATTCTTCAATTTTAACAAATTTTAAAGCGAGCATTGCTAACCCTCCTATTGTTATTATATATATTTTTAATTTTAATGTCAATATGAAAAATTTAGTATTAGTCGAAAATGTTAAAAAAGTGGCCAGTTTGACCACTTGTTTTTTTATTGTTTGTTTGAAAACTTTTCTATTTGTTCGTTTTTGAATGTGTCATCTGAAAAATAGTCAATACCCATTGCTTGTTTCATTTCCAAAAGTGTTTGATTTGCTGTTTGGTTTGCAACTTCTGTCCCTTGCTTTAAAATTTCTATAATTTCTGCAATTTGTGTTTGCAAAACCTTTCTTCTTTCCCTTATTGGAGTGAATATATCCATCAAAACATTATACAAAAATTGCTTTATTTTTCCATCTCCAAGTCCACCTTTTTGATATGCAACTTCAAGTTCGTTCAAATTTGCAAATTCTGGATAATACTTTGCAAAATGCTCATCTTTGCACAATGCTTTTAAATATATAAACAAAACATTGTTCTCAATAACACCAGGTTCTTCCAACTTTCTTGGTGTTGTTACTATTGAGTTGACTTTCTTTTTCAAAACATCAGGTTCGTCAGATAGATAAATACAGTTTCCAATAGATTTGCTCATTTTTGCATTTCCATCAGTTCCTGGCAATCTAAAACTCGCCTCATTTTCAGGCAAAACTGCCTTGCACTCAACAAGAGTATCTGTATTGTATGTTCTGTTGAATGACCTTACAATTTCTCTTGTTTGTTCAAGCATTGGCTCTTGATCTTCTCCAACAGGTATAATGTTTGCTTTGAATGCAGTTATATCTGCAGCTTGACTGATTGGATATGTTGCAAAACCAACAGGCATACCAACTTTATCAAAGCCTCTCATTGCAACTTCACTTTTAACGGTTGGATTTCGAAGCAATCTTGGAAGTGTTACCAAATTCATAAAAAACTCAGTCATTTCAGGTAGAGCTGTTATTTGTGATTGTATGCAAAAAGTTATCTTTTTTGGGTCAAGACCAATTGACAAATAGTCAAGCATAACTTCCAAAACATTATCTCTAACCTTTTGTGGATTGCCTGAATTATCAGTGAGTGCTTGTGCATCTGCAATCATGATAAAGAATTTGTCAAAATTCCCTTCTTGTTGAAGTTTAACTCTTTCTCTCAACGAACCAACATAATGACCAATGTGGAGTTTTCCAGTAGGTCTGTCGGCAGTTAAAATAATATTTTTCATATATATTTTCCTTGATTTTTAATAGATTCAAATTTTTATTTGTTTATTTTGTAACCATCTTTTAGTGAAACAGTACTGTTGAAAATATAGTTGTTTTCATCACTATCCTTATCCATTGAATAGTAGCCCTTTCTCATAAATTGGAATTTGTCATAAGGTTTGGCATTTTTCAAATAGTTTTCTGCCAAAGCCTTTGTTTCAACAAGAGAATCTTCTTCCAAAATATCATCGATAGGTGTTCCATTTGCAAGTGCTTTTGATGGCCACAAATATTCTTTCTTTGTCAAGTTTTTAAAGTTTCTAATTGTAACTTCAAAACAATTTTTGCTAGACACAAAGTGAATTGTTCCCTTAACTTTCATATTGCTGTTTTCTTCACCACTCAATGTGTTCTCTATATATTCACATTCAAGGTGATCAATATTTCCATTTTCATCATAGACAACATTGTTGCATTTTATGATATATGCACCCTTAAGTCTAACTATACCTCCAACAACAAGTCTGTTGTATTTTGGTGGTGGATTAAGAGCAAAGTCTTCTTTTTCGATATAGATTTCTCTACTAAACACTGACTTATGTGTTCCAGCTGTTTCGTCATTTGGATTGTTTTGAACATCAAATTCAAGTTCTTTGTCTTCTGGGTAGTTTGTAATAACAACTTTGAGTGGATCTGTAACAACCATTGCTCTTGTTGCTATTTTGTTGAGGTCTTCTCTTATAAAATATTCAAGTGCAACAAAAGGAATTGTGCTTTCACTTTGAACAACTCCACAGCTGTTTATAAAGTTCTTTATTCCATCAGCTGTGTAACCCCTTCTTTTCATACCAACAATAGTCATAAATCTAGGATCGTCCCAACCCATAACCTTTTTTTGATTTACTAGTTCTTTCAAATATCTCTTTCCAAGCAACACATTTTCAAGATTGAGTGTTGAAAATTCTCTTTGTTTTGGAGCAAAAGGCTTTTTCCAACCATGTTCAATAAACCAATCATAAAGTTCTCTATGAACTCTAAATGTCATATCGCAAAGTGAATATGTTACACCTTCCAAAGCATCTTCCATTGGGTGAGCAAAATCATAGAGTGGATAAATGCACCACTTGTCGCCTGTTTTGTAGTGATGTTCTCTAGAAATTTTGTAGATGATTGGATCTCTCATCAAAATATTTGGATGAGCCATATCAATTTTTGCTCTTAAAGTTAATGAACCATCAGGATATTTTCCTGCCTTCATATCTCTAAATAGTTGCAAACTTTCTTCTTTTGGTCTGTTTCTATATGGACTTTCAACTCCAGGTTCTGTTAAAGTTCCCTTCATTGCAAGTTGTTTTTCTTGTGGAAGTTCATCAACATAAGCATCACCTTGCATGATGAGTTCTTCTGCAATTTCATAAATCTTGTCAAAATATGATTCACTTGCAAAAATCATTGCCTTTGGTTTGTAGCCAAGCCATTCGAGATCGGCCATATAACTATCAGCAAATTCTCCTTGCTCTTTGCTTGGATTTGTATCATCCATTCTAAGATAAGTGTATCCACCAAACTTTATGGCTGTTTCAAAGTCAATAATCCATGCTTTGCAATGACCAATATGCCAATATCCACTTGGCTCTGGTGGACATCTTGTGATAACTTCTTTGCTTCTTCCATTTTTCAAATCGTCCAAAATTTCTTCTTCAATAAAATTTGAAGGAACAATTTTGTCTAAATCTAAGTTCATAAATTCTCCCGTTTAATTTCAATAATTAAACTTTTTTTAATAAATTTTTATTTGTTGTTATTTGTTCTTTTTTTTATAAAATTTTATAAAATTTACAAAATTTTCGCTATTTTTTATGTTTTTTTTATGAAATTTTCAATATTTTTTAAATTTCTTTCAAAAGTCTTTCTATTGTCTTGTTTATTCTTTCAACAGACTTTTCTTTTCCAACAAGATATAGCATTTCGCCACCACCACCAGGAGTAACAACTTTGCCTGTAACAGCAACTCTAAGTGGCCACATAACTTTTCCAATTTTGTATTCTTTTTGTGTTGCATAATCTTGAGCAACTTTATTTATATTTTCAACTGTCCAATCTTCTATGTTTTCTAGTTGTGGCAAAATTTCTTTCAAAATTTCAAGACTTTGTTGTTTGTCGAGTTTATTCTTTTTGTTTTCAAGTTCCATCAAATCAAAATCTTCATAATTTTCAACAAAGTCAAAAAGTTCTGCTATTTGTGAAAATTTGTCAATTCTTCCTTGTGCAAGAGTTGAAGCAAAATCCCACTTGTCTTTCAAATCTTGTGGTAGTGTTTCAATGTATTTTTTTGAATGCTCCACAAATTCTTCATGTGAAAGATTTGAAATGTAGTGATTATTAAACCAATCAAGTTTTTTATAGTCAAAAATTGCATTTGTCTTTACAAGGCCATCTTCTGTAAACAACTTTGCAAGTTCTTCAAGAGAAAAGATTTCTTGCTCCATTTTTGGACTCCAACCCAAAAGTGCAATATAGTTCAAAACTGCCTCTGGCAAATATCCTTCTTCTAAAAGTTTTGCAAAACTAACAGAGCCATGTCTTTTTGAAAGTTTTGAAACTGTGCCATCAGCATTTTTACCCATAATTGTTGAAACATGCATTGTCTTTGGAGATTCCCAACCAAAAGCATTGTATAATAGTTGATATTTTGGAGTTGAAGAAATATACTCTTTTCCTCTAATGATATGTGTTATGTTCATAAGGTGGTCATCAATAACATTTGCAAAATTATATGTTGGCATACCATCACTTTTCAAAAGAATTTGGTCATCAAGAGTGTTTGTTTCAACTGTTATGTCGCCATACACTTCATCGTGAAATGTAACTGTTTCATCAATAGGTATTTTTTGTCTTATAACATAACTTTTGCCTGCTTTTAGATTGGCTTCGACTTCTTCCTTTGACAAATTTCTGCAATGTCTGTTGTAGCCGTATGTCTGCTCAACCTCTTGTTCTGCATCTTCGCCATGTTCTTCTTCGTTTTGTCCACAGAAACAATAGTAAGCATATCCCTTTTCAACAAGTTCCAAAGCATACTTTTTGTATATTTCCTTTCTTTCACTTTGAACATAAGGACCGTATCCGCCATCTTTGTCTGGTCCTTCATCGTGAATCAATTTTGTTGTTTTTAGTGTATCATAAATAACTTCTGTTGCACCTTTAACAAATCTTTTTTGATCTGTATCTTCAATTCTCAAAACAAATTTTCCGTCAAAATGTTTTGCATAGAGATAAGCATAGAGTGCTGTTCTCAAATTTCCAATATGCATATATCCTGTTGGACTTGGTGCAAATCTTGTTCTAACTTCTTTCATAATTCTCCTCTAACTGTAAATTCTCACTATTTAAGTATATGGCAAACATAAATGTTTGTCAATTCAATAAGCAACAAAAATGAGCCACAAAGCCCATTTTTGATTGATTAACAATATCAATACAAGCAGTTTTTTGGTGTTCTTGGGAAAGGTATGACATCTCTTATGTTTTCAATTCCTGTTAGATACATAATAAGTCTTTCAAATCCCATTCCAAAACCTGAATGTTCAACAGAGCCAAATCTTCTCAAATTCAAATACCAATCAATGGCTGTTGTGTCAACATTCAACTCCTTGCATCTTTGCAAAATTTTGTCGTAGTCTGCTTCTCTTTGACTTCCACCCATAAGTTCGCCTGCTCCTGGAACTTCCAAGTCAACAGCTGCAACTGTTTTGCCATCTGGATTCAGCTTCATATAATATGCTTTGATATCCTTTGGCCAATCTCTAATGAACACTGGTCCGTTGAAGTGTGCTGTCAAATACTTTTCGTGTTCCTTTGCTATGTCATCATCATAATCTGGCTCAAATTCCCATTTTTGACCTGATGATTTCAAAATGTCAATTGCTTCCTTATGAGTTATTCTAACAAAGTTGCTATCAACAAGTTTTTGCAATTTTTCAATAAGACCATTTTGAATGTTCTTATCCAAAAACTCAAGCTCTTCCTTACAGTTTTCCAAAACTCTTTTGACAATAAATTTCAAACATTCTTCTTCGATGTCCATAAGCCTGTTAATATCGCAAAATGCAATTTCTGGTTCAATCATCCAAAATTCATTTGCATGTGTCTTGGTGTTTGAATTTTCGGTTCTAAATGTTGGTCCAAAAGTATATATCTTTTGAAATGCCATTGCAAATGCTTCACCATGCAACTGACCTGAACCTGTAACATAGGCCTTTTTACCAAACA
>CAMOHL010000012.1 GCA_946615295.1 uncultured Clostridia bacterium | reverse complement strand
TTTAGAAACGAAGGTATGGATGCAAGCCATTTGCAAGAATTTACACAAGTTGAATGGTATGCAAGTTTTTGGAACTTTGAAGACAATATCAATTTCTACTCAAACTTTATAAGAGAAATGACAACATATATGCTTGGCAAGCCAGAAATTGTTGTTAGAGGCGAAACCTATGACCTTACAAAAGAATTTAAGAGAGTAAACTACACCGAAACTCTTTCAAAGGCACTTGGTTTTGATATTTTGGAACCAGAAACTGTTGAAGAACTCAAAGAAAAAGTTATTGCAACAAATCTTTTTGACAAAAAGGATATTCAAGTTCTCAAAACAAAGGGAGCAATCATAGATTTTGCATACAAAAGACTTGTTAGACCAAACATCATTGAGCCAACATTCCTTTATAACTATCCAACATGTCTTGTTCCACTTGCAAGACCAAATGATGCTGATCCAAGAACAATTGAAATGTTCCAATTCTTAATCAACGGAGAAGAACTTTGCAAGTCATATAGTGAACTTGTTGATCCAGCAATTCAAAGAAAGAGTTTGGAAGAACAAGCTCTTGCAAAGGCAAATGGAGATGAAGAAGCTATGGATCTTGATGAAGGTTTCTTGCTTTCTATGGAACACGGAATGCCACCTATGAGTGGACTTGGAATGGGAATTGACAGATTACTTGTTATTTTGTTCCAGCAACCATCAATTAGAGATGTTGTTTTGTTCCCAATAATGAAATAATTTATGGCACGATTTGTGCCATTTTTTATAAACTTATTTTGCTTAATTTTCAATAGAATTTTTTCTATGTATTTTTTGTTTTTATTTTCTTTGTTAAAAAGGTTTTATTTTTAAGCATATAAAAAACAAATCATAGTTTTTAAAATTTAGTTATAAAAAATACAATAATATATAAATAATTATATATAAATATAAAAAATGCTTTGCTAGATTTTTGATAAATTGATAAAATGTAATTAGATTGGAGATAAGATGATAAAGATAACAAATGCTTTGATAATAAAAGATTTTGATTCAAATCCATTTTATGGGGAACTTGTTGTTGATGAAAACAAGATTGTTTTTGTTGGAGAAAAATCAAACATAGAATGTGAAACAGTTGTTGATGCAAAGCAAAATATAATAATGCCCGGTTTTGTTGATGCTCACACACACTCTGCAATGACTTTGTTTAAAGGATTAGATGGTGGCAAATGTCTTCAAGATTGGCTATATTCAATGCAAAAAAAAGAAATGAATTTGACAAGTAGTGATGTTTACTATGGCACAGTTTTATCTTGCTTTGAATTTGCAAAAAATGGAATAACAACCGTAAATGACAACTTTCATTTGGCTGAATATTCAGCAAAAGCATTTGCTGATTTTGGTATGAGAGCAGTTGTTGGACTTAATCAAAGATATTCAATGAAAAAGTTTTTGAGTGTTGAGGAACTCGAAAAAAAATATCTAGCCATAAAAGAATTTGGTGAATTGATAACTCCAAGTTTTTATTGTCATTCGATATACAATGCTGATGAAAAAATGTTTGCAGTATGTGAACAGCTTGCAAAAAAATATGATTGTTTTTGTTCAACTCATGCAAGCGAAACTTTGGAAGAAGTTGGCAAGTGCGCAAGTCAAAACAACGACATGTCGCCAATAGAACTTTTGGAGAGTTATGGATTTTTTGACAACAAATCTTTAATATATCATGCAACAAATATTGATGAAAATGACATTCGAATTTTGGCAAAAAACAATGTGAGTGTTTCAGCAAATTTTGGAAGTAACTTTAAACTTGCAAGTGGAATTGCTCCAATATATCAAATGGCAAAATATGGTGTGAATGTTTGCCTAGGAACTGATGGCAGTGCAAGCAATAACAAGCTTGATATGTTTAGAGAGATGTATTTGGCAGGAACAAGTCAAAATGTTTTGCTTTCAAGGGCAAATTGCTTTGAAGCAAAAGACATACTCAAAATGGCAACAATCAACGGAGCAAAAGCATTGGGACTAAACAATGTTGGAACTTTGAATGTTGGTAGTTTTGCCGATTTGATTATGCTAGACGCAAATGGAATAAACAATACTCCAAACTATGATATATTTGAAAACATTGTTTTTAGTATGGGTTCAGAAGATGTTTTGATGACTATGATAAACGGAAAAGTTGTTTATCAAAATGGAAAATATACATTCAAAAAATCAAAAAATTCAATCATAAACAAAGTGAAAGAAATTCAAAAAAAATTTATTTAGTGGGATTTGATTATGCAATATAACATAAATGCAAGTGAAGAAGTAAACAAGTTATTGATGGTTGCAAGTGAGACGGCAGAAAAATATAATCATGGCCAAATTGCAACTGAATTTTTGGTGTATGGAATACTCAAACTTAAAAATTCAAAGGCACAAAAGCTGTTGTATGAATATGGAATTACTGATGCTGAATTTTTGGATATACTCAAAGAAAACAATTCAACTTCTACATCAACAGAACCAGATTTGACTCCTAAGTCAAAGCAAGTTTTTGTTATGGCTCAAAATATGTCAAGAGAAGTTGGAAGTCAGGCAGTTGATGTTGAACACATTTTGTTTTGTATTTTGATGAACAGTGATTGTGTTGCAGTTAGCATTCTAGACAAGATTTTCAATGCAAACATTATTGACCTAAAAAACAAGTTGCTCGAAATTATAAAACAAGATGTTGAAAAACAAAAAGAACAAAAAAATGCTGAAAATTTGCAAAAAAATAGCAAAAAATTGAAAAATATTGGTGAAAATTCAAAAATTCCTGCTGAATTGCAAGATTTGGGAATTGATTTGACCGAAAAGGCAAGGCAGGGGAAAATTGACAATATTATTGGCAGAGATAAGGAAATCACACGACTTATAGAAATTCTTTGTAGAAAGTCAAAGAACAATCCTTGTCTTGTTGGTGAAGCTGGAGTTGGAAAAAGCGCAGTTGTTGAAGGTCTAGCTCTAAAGATTTTGGCAAACGATGTTCCAAATGAATTGAAGGATAAAATTATATTTTCCTTTGATATTAGTGGGCTTATGTCTGGAACAAAATTTAGAGGAGCATTGGAACAAAAACTTAGAGATGCAATAAATGCAGTCATAAAAAATCAAAACATTATTTTGTTTATTGATGAAATACATACTCTTGTTCAAACTTCTAGCGAAAAGGGAGAAGTTTCGCCTGTTGATATCTTAAAACCATATTTAGCAAGGGGAGATATCAAAACAATTGGTGCAACAACAATAGATGAATATAGAAAGTTTATTGAAAAAGATAAAGCGCTTGAGAGAAGATTTCAACCCATAACAATCAATCCACCGAGCAAAGAAGAGACATATCAAATTTTGAATGGAATAAAACAAGGATATGAAATGTTTCATGGAGTTGAAATCAGTGATGATGCCATAAAGTCAGCAATTGAACTGAGCGATAGATATATTCAAGGCAGAAATTTTCCAGACAAGGCCATTGATTTGATTGATGAAGCATGCAGTAGAGCAAAGTTGATTGATTCAAACAAGCCAAGTGATGTTTTGGATATTGAAAAGGAAATTGCAAAACTTCAAAAAGATAAAAGACAATTTGTAGCTTTGGAAAACTATGAAAAGGCAATAGAAGTAAGAAACAAAATTGCAGAACTCAAAAGTGAAATCGAAAGATTATATCAATTTTATGGAAAAGATTTTGAAAAAAAGATTGTTGATGGAGATGATGTTGCAAACATTGTTGCAATGTGGACAAACATACCTGTTGCAAAACTCACTGAAACTGAAGCTCAAAAATTGCTAAATTTAGAAAATATTTTGCATAAAAGAGTTGTTGGTCAAAATGATGCAATAGAAAGTGTTGCAAGAGCAATAAGAAGAAGTAGAGCTGGTTTAAAAACGAGCAAAAGACCAATTGGTTCATTTTTGTTTTTGGGACCAACAGGTGTTGGAAAAACTGAACTTTCAAAGGCAGTTGCCGAAGCACTTTTTGATGATGAAAACAGTATTATAAGACTTGATATGAGCGAATATATGGAAACCAATAGTGTTGCAAAACTTATTGGTTCTCCTCCAGGTTATGTTGGCTTTGAAGAAGGTGGCCAGTTGACTGAATCTGTTAGAAGAAAGCCATATTCTGTTGTTTTGCTAGACGAAATTGAGAAGGCAAGCAAAGATGTTTTGAATTTGCTTTTGCAAGTTCTTGATGAAGGAAGACTAACAGATAGTCATGGAAAACTTGTAAATTTTCAAAACACAATTGTTATTATGACAAGCAATATTGGAAGTTATGAACTTGAAGAAATGATAGATGGAGAAACTTCTTCAACTAAAAAGACAGAAATAATTCAAAAATATTTGAAAAAATATTTGCGACCAGAACTAATCAATAGAATTGATTGTATAAGTTTGTTTTCTAGTTTGGATAAAGAAAGTCTTGCAAAGATTGCAAAAATAATGTTAACTTCTCTCGTTCAAAATCTAAAAGAAAAAAATATACAACTAAAACTCACTGAAAATGCTCTTGCATATCTAATAACAAAAGGCTACAATGCCGAATTTGGAGCAAGACCATTGAGAAGAATTATTGAGCAAGAAATTGAATCTGTTATTTCGGAATCTATTATAAGAAAGGAATTTGGAGAAAGAGCTGTTATCACAATTGATGAAGATGATGGTGAACTTGTGTTTGATTACACAGAAAGATATTAGGGGATAGTATGAGCGACAAAAGATTTTTTTTGAAAGATGTCAAACTTGGACAAAATGTTATTGATGGAGAAGAACATAATCACATTGCAAATGTTATGAGATTGAAGAAAAACGATGAAATTGTTTTGATTGGCAATGATGAGTTTGACTACTTTGCAAAAATTGTTGACATTCAAAAAAACAAAACTATTGTTGATGTTTTCAAAAAGGAACAAAACTTGGCGAACCCTACCATTGATGTTACTGCATATATTGCAATGAACAAAAGAGAAAATTTTAACACAATGGTTAGAATGTTGAGTGAAATTGGAGTTTCAACAATAGTTCCAACAATCACAAAGTGGACTCTAAAACAAGACCAAACTGACAAGATTGAAAGATTTCAAAAAATTGCAGATCAAAGCACAAAACAATGCAGAAGAAGTTTATCTTTAAAAATTGAAGAACCAAAAAAACTTGTCGATGTTTGCAAACAATTTGTCCAATTTGATGAAGTTGTTTTTGCCTACGAAAAGCAGGAAAATTCAAATTTTGCAATTTCAAACTCAGCAAAAAAAATTGCATTTTTGATTGGACCTGTTGCAGGGTTTGATAAAGATGAAGCTGAGCTTATAATCAAAAGTGGAGCAAAGGCAGTTAGTTTAGGAAAACGAATTTTAAAAGCTGACACTGCAACAATAGCTCTTGCGAGTGTTATCATGGAAAAAATGGGAGAATGGGACTAACAACACAATTCATATTAGGACTAATTTGTATCATTTGATTACAGAATAGGAAAAATTGTTATAGAATAAATCAAATGATTGAATTACTATAACATAAATGTTATAAGACACAAAAAAAGTGGAGAATTATTTATCCACTTTTTTTATAAACTTTTTCTCAGTTGTTTTGGATAATGATTCTTGATTTTGCCATTAACAACTTTTCCAAAACAAATTGGAAAATTTTTGTATGTCAGCATAACCCAATCATTTTTGAAATTTGTTTCAATTTCTAATCCTTGAAGATATTTTTTTGTTTGCTCAAATGTAAGTTCTATTTTGTTTGAAAAATCATCGGTTGACAAACTTCTTGCCAAATGCAAACTAGGAACAAAATTGTCTTTTTTAAATTCTCCAAGAAGTAGCCCTGCATTGACAACTTTTAGTTTGTCTATATCAATAGGGCAATTTGCATATAAATAATCTCCAATCAAACAAAAGTTATCAAATTTTTTGTTTGAATATTTGCAAAACCAATCTTCAAAAATTTTGACTTTTTGCTTGTTTGCTTGAAATTTGTTTTTTTTGAAATTTGAGTTTTTATCAACCAAAATAGTTTCATTTTCATCAATCTTTTTCAAGACTGCAAAAAAATGTCCTTCGCCATTCAAATTGTATGGATAGAGTCTAGCACAATTTGTCAATCTATTTGTGTTATCGAGATCTATTCCATTTTCAAAACAATACTTTTTGTGTTCAACTGGCAAAATTCTCATATCAGGATATTCATCTAAAACAAACTTGATAACTTCTTCATTTTCTTCCAAACTGAATGTGCAGGTTGAATAGACGAGTGTTCCATTTGGCTTTAGCATCTTTATTGCTGACTTTAAAATTTCTTTTTGCCTTGTTGCACAACTCTTTGGAGTATCTTTTGTCCATTCAGCTATTGCATCGTTATTCTTTCTAAACATACCTTCGCCAGAGCAGGGAGCATCAACCAATATTTTATCAAAAAAATTCTCAAATCTTTCTTCTAATTCTTTTGGAGAATGATTTAAAACAATAACATTGTCTAGTCCTAATCTTTGAACATTTTCACACAAAATTTTTGCTCTTTGTGGAACGATTTCGTTGGATACTAAAAATCCATTTTTTAGCTTGCTCGCAATTTGTGTGCTCTTGCCACCAGGAGCAGCACAAAGATCCAAAACAACATCATCATCTTCAATATTCAAAAATTCAACAGGACTCATTGCAGATGGTTCTTGCAAGTAGAATAGACCGATTTCGTGCAAAACTGATTTTCCAAGTTCCAAATCTTTTGTGGTTGAAAATCCCTGCTCGCACCAAGGAATTTGAATAAAATTTCCAAAAATATCATATTTTTTTAGCAAATTTTCGATATTTTCTTGATTAAAATCAAAATTTTTTAATTTTTTTTGATTAAATCTAACTCCAACAGGTGGTTCTTTATCAAAAGATTTTTCAAGTTTTTCAATATCAAGGTTTGATATTTTTTTTATGCTTTCAATATAATCACTAGAAAATTTCATAAAAAAATTATATCACAAAAGTCCTTTATTTACTATTTATTTTTATCACTTAAATATTTTTTTGCTCTGCCTTTTTTGATTGTTTCTTTTGCTCTGCCAATGACGAAATCATTTTCTAGCAAATTTTGAGTTACAGTTGTGCCTGCACAAATATATACATTATCTTCAATTTTTAGAGGTGCAATCAAGTTGCAGTTGCTACCAACAAAGACATTGTTACCAATGACAATTTTATTTTTTTCTTTTCCGTTATAATTTGCAAAAATAACTCCACAGCCAATGTTGCAGTTTTTTCCAACAATTGCATCGCCAACATAAGCCAAGTGGCTAATCTTTGTGCCATCTCCAATTTGGCTGTTTTTTATTTCACAGAAATTGCCTATTTTGCAATTTTTGCCAATTTTTGAATTTGGTCTTATGTGTGCAAATGGGCCAACGGTTGTGTTGTCATCAACAAAGCTGTCTTCAACATAACTAGATATTATTTTTGCTGTTGTTGAGATTATGCTGTTTGTTATTACTGATTGAGTATCTATATTTTGTTCGTTTTCAATTGTTGAATTGAAATATTTATACTTTTTTACATTTTTATTTTCAATATTTTTTGAACTGATATTATCCATAGCATTTTATATGATAAAAAGTAGATTTTGTTTAATCGATGCAATTTGTGTATAGATTAATATAAAAAGTTATAGAAAAAAATAATCATATTGTCCATTGATTTGGCATAGATTAAACTAATGAAATAGTAGTTCATATATTTTACAGAATTAGTGATTTTTCGACAACTTTTGTCAAAAAATTTTGTTGCGATTATACTATAATCAAAGTGAGGATTTTATGCGATTTTTTTGTGTAAAGTTTAAGTCAATCAAATTGGTTCTTTTGATTGTGCTTGTTCTTGTTCTGCTTTGTGTAAACTATGGTGGATACACAGCTGCAGGAGTGTTTTTTGGCTCAGCAATGAGAAAGGTGCCGGTATATTATGTCAACACAGATGAAAAGCGGGTGGCAATAAGTTTTGATGCCGCTTGGGGCGCTGACAAAACAGAAAAAATTATTGAAATTTGTCAAGAATACAATGTGAAAGCAACTTTCTTTTTGGTTGGTATGTGGGTTGAAAAATATCCCGAAATGGTTAAAAAGATTGATGCAAGTGGATTTGAAATTGGCACACATTCAAACACACATCCAGATATGACAAAACTCTCAAAACAAGCACAAAATTTGGAGCTATCAACCAGCATAAATTTGATTAAAAATATCACAAACAAACCTGTTGAAGTATTTAGACCACCATTTGGAGCATATAATGACTCATTGATTGAAACTGCAAAGGATTTGGGACTTATCACAATTCAGTGGGATGTTGATAGTTTGGATTGGAAAGGTTTGAGTGCGATGGAAATAAACAACAGAGTTTTGAATGGTGTAAGGAATGGAAGCATAATTTTGTGCCACAACAACAGCGACCATATTCTTGAAGCCTTGCCAATAATGCTTGATAGATTACAAAAGCGAGGATACACTGTTGGACCTGTTGGAGATTTGATTTTGAAAACTGACTATATGATTGACAATAACGGAATGCAATCAGCAAAAATCTAGACAATTTGTCGATATAAAAATATAAAAAGAAGGATTAAATTATGAATTATGAACAAATGAACAACAACAAAGTATATTTGAGAGGAAAGATTGTTTCAAGCCCAATTTTTAGCCACGAAGTTTTTGGCGAAAGATTTTATGAGTTTGATTTGGAAGTTCCAAGACTAAGTGAAAGCTTTGATAAAATTCCAGTAACTATTAGTGAAAGAATTATGGATAGTAGAATAAAAGTTGGTGAAGAACTTACTTTTGTTGGTCAGTTTAGAAGTTATAATAAACAAGTTGAAAGCAAGAGTAAATTGGTTTTGACAGTTTTTGTTAGGGAGATAGTGGAAAATGATTACACTCAAAATCCAAATATTATTGAACTGAATGGATATATTTGTAAGGAGCCAGTATTTAGAACAACACCATTCAAAAGAGAAATTAGCGATATTTTGCTTGCAGTGAATAGAGCATACAACAAATCTGACTATTTGCCTTGTATTGCATGGGGAAGAAATGCAAGATTTGTTAGAGATTTGAAAGTTGGTGAAAATTTAAACATTATTGGAAGAATTCAATCAAGGGTTTATCAAAAAAAGATTAGTGATGATGTGATTGAAACAAAAAATGCTTACGAGATAAGCATAACAAAAATTATGCAGGACAATATACAAACTGTGTTTCAAAATTTTGACATCAACAAAAACTATGTTTCTGAATAAAAATTAGAGCAATAGAATTGCTCTTTTTTATTGATTTAATAAGATAATAAAATAAATATAACTATATTATATTGAAAAAAATAAAAAATTTTTATACTATGACAAACTGCTGTCATAATTAGTATGATAATATTAGAACAACCGTTTGAGAAAAATTACAACATTAGTATTTTGTCGAATTTTGTAAAAAAATGTATTTTTTTACAAAATTGTTGGCACAAAACTTTGACAATGTGAAATTTCTTAAATTATAATAATCACGAATTCAAAAGGAGAGTGTTGAAAAATGGAAACTGAACAAAAAATCTGGGCAAAAACATTGATTTCTACTTATAGTTATTTAGAAACAATTTGTGGTGCTATTGATAAAACAGTATTGAGTTATGGAATAAACTCTGGCTTGAGTTTGGATGTTGAATTTGTTGCAAACAAAATTATATCCTTAACTGCAAGAAAAAAATTTATGATAAACACAAAAGTTTTGATAGATAATGTTTTGAGTAGATTAGATAGTGAGTTTGCAAGAATTTTAGTGCTTAAATATATTGACAAAATCAAGTCTGAGACTGCAAGTCAAGTGTTGAATATCTCGATGAGAAGCTATTTTAGAAAAATAAATTTGGCAATTGATGAATTTGCTTTGCAACTCAAAAAATTTGGATACAACTCAAAAAAATTGTATGAAATTTTTAAAAATGAAAGCTGGATTATGGAAATGTATAATTCATATAAGAACAAAGAACTTAGAGATTGCAATATGGATAGTATGAATTTTTTGGGTATGGCAATAAACACAATTAAAAGAAAGAGCATGAGATTATACAACTAAACATCACTTTTTTTGCTTTGTTTTGTAAACAAATAAACCACAAATATTGTTGGAATGATTGTTATGAGTATCAACAAATTTTTTGTCGATAGGTTTAGATATAGCAAATTATCCATAGGAATATAGTTTGTGATATTGACCAATTTTAGATTTTCGGTGGAGCTTGCAATGGCAGATATATTTCTTGTGAAAGGTGAATAGACATAACCCTTATACAAATTGCCATATTCATCTTCATAGGCACAAAAATACCACACATTGCCAAGACCCTTGACGGCTTCTTCGCCTGTAAGTTTGCCATAGTAGGTCAAATCTTTTGTTGAAACTTTTATTGTGCAAAGGATGTTGCTATCGTTGTTTAGAGTTTGACAAGATGACCTTAAACATACATTTGAGATATCATATATATCAAAAGTTATGCCAGTTAAATATGGATTTTGTGGATACTCTTCAACAAAACTTAACTTGCTTTTTTTGACGAAACCATCAAATTCCATATATTGAACTTTGAAATATACATCATCAAATACTTCGGTTATTTTTACAAAATAACTCTGTTCAAGCAAAAAAATGGGGCTAGCTTCGTTTGGCTCCTTAAAAAGATAACAATCATTTGTCAAAACCTTAGCATATCCACTTGTCCAAGGTTCAGAATTTGCCAGTTTTGTTTGTGTGCCTTTCACCGTTGCAATACTCAACACAACAAACAGAAGTACTAGCAATATTGTCAATACTCTTTTCATTATATATTATATTATGTTCAAATAAATTATATTTAGTATAAAAATTAGTCAAAAGTCAAAGTGAACTTATTTTCTTTGGCTTTTTTGATGCAAAATACTCGAATTGTTGAGGCAGTATGATTGAAGAAAGAGATAAAAAGAAAATTGAAAATCTTATTTTGGAAGTAAAAAAGAGATTTTCAACAAAACTTGCAAGATATAACAAGGGCGACAAAATTCACAAAAAGCAAATTGAATTCCACAAATGCAACAAAAAAAATAGATGGGTGTTTGGTGGAAACAGAACGGGCAAAACAGAATGTGGTGCAGTTGAAACTATTTGGCTACTTCGTGGAATTCATCCATATAAGCAAAACAAAAAAGATGTTGTTGGTTGGGCAGTTTCACTTTCAACACAGGTTCAAAGAGATGTTGCTCAAAGTAAAATTTTGTCATACCTAAATCCCGAATGGAT
>CAMOHL010000011.1 GCA_946615295.1 uncultured Clostridia bacterium | reverse complement strand
TATGAAAATAAATTGGTTTCCTGGTCATATGAACAGTGCTCTTGCAATGATGGAAAAGGAAATGAAAAACATTGACATTATAATCTATGTTCTGGATAGCAGAGCACCATTTTCTTGCTTAAATCCAAGTTTTGAAAAGATTGCTAGCAAAAGACCTGTGATATTCGTATTGTCAAAGTGCGACTTGTCAAATGAAGTTGAAACTGAATATTGGAAATCTTATTTTTCAAAAAAAGAAAACTCTGTTTGTGTTACAATAAACAGCACAGTTTCGGGTAGTGCAAAAGTTATAAAATCACTTATGAAAGATATGCTTTCAAAAAAGACCGAATGGAACAAGCGAAAGGGTTTGAATATACCATTTAGAGCAATGGTTATTGGTGTTCCAAATTCAGGAAAAAGCACACTCATCAACAATCTTGCCAGCAAAGGTAAAGCAATCACCGGCGACAAACCTGGTGTTACTAGAGGAAAACAATGGGTTGCCATTGAAGATAACATCAATTTGCTAGACACTCCAGGGACACTTTGGCCTGATATAACTGACGAAAAAGTTGGCACTAGACTTGCATTTATTGGTTCAATAAAAAATGATGTTTTGGATATGTCAAATTTGGGATTTGATTTTATTAAGGAAATGCTAAATCTAGACAAATCACTTTTAGAAAATAGATATGGCATTACTATAAAAGACCAAACACCGCTAGAAATTTTTGATGAGATTTGCCAAAAAAGAGGATTTATATCAAAGGGTAGAGAAGTTGACTACGAAAGGGGTGCAATTGGTATTATTGACGATTTTAGAAAGGGTAGAATTGGTAGGATTACTTTAGATGAGAGAGAGTAGAATTGAAAGAACAAAAATGCTTGTTGAATTTGACAGAAAGATGAATCAAAAATATGGTTCTTTTTGTGGAATTGATGAAGCAGGTCGAGGACCACTTGCAGGTCCAGTTGTTGTTGCAAGTTGCATTATGCCACTTGAAGATGACAAAGTTTTGTATGGTATAGATGACAGCAAAAAGTTGACTGAAAATCAAAGAGAAGAACTATTTGAAAAAATCAAAGAAGTTGCCATCGATTATCACATAGAAGAAGTTGATGAAAACACCATTGACCAAATCAATATTTTGGAAGCAACAAAACTTGGCATGAAAAATTGCATAAACAATCTAAAGTCAAAACCAAAAATGGTGCTGGTTGATGCAGTCAAAAATTTGGAAACAGATATTTTGCAAGTTGCAATAATCAAAGGTGATGCAACCAGCTATTCAATTGCAGCAGCATCAATTCTTGCAAAAGTATATAGAGACAGATTGATGAAAGAACTTGACAAAAACTATCCTGAATATAATTTTGCAAAGCACAAGGGATATGGAACAAAAGAACATATTGAACTACTAAAAAAGTTTGGGCCATCAAAAATACATAGAAAAACATTTATAAAAAATTTTGTGGAGATAAAGTGAAAGAGTTTAATCATATATTAGGAGTCCAAGGAGAACAAATTGCAAAACAATTTTTGATTGACAAGGGCTATGAAATATTAAAACAGAACTACAAAACAAAAATTGGAGAAATCGATATAATAGCAAAGACAAAAGACATAATTGTCTTTGTTGAAGTGAAGGATAGGCAGACTAAAAGATTTGGTATGCCACGAGAAGCAATAACTCCATACAAACAAAAAAAGATTAGAACAGTTGCAATGCAATATCTTGTTGCAAACAAACTCACAAATTCTTTGGCTCGCTTTGATTGTGTCGAAATTCTAGGTGATACAATCACTCATATTGAAAATGCTTTTTAAAATTTGTCAATTATTATAAAAAAAATGTAAATAATACTTGACATTTTTTTGTTGTATTCATATAATAAAAATGTAAAGCAAACTTTACATAGAAAATAAAAGGAGTTCAATATGGAAAAAAATGAAATTTTAGAAAAAGCAAAGGCAAAAAAAGTTTATGTAGGAGAAATGGAAAAGCAAAAGATGGGCAAAGGCAATTTGATTTCAATCTTAATTGCTGGTATTATTGCTGTTGCATTTATTATAGCTGAATTTGCACAAAGACATCTTTCAGGTGGTATTGCAATCAGTGCAATTTGTTATGCTTGGGCAAGTGCTCAATACTTTTGTCAATACTTTGTTGCAAAAAGACCTTGGCAAGTTTTGATTGGTGCGGTTTTGCATGCAATTGCATTTGCAGGTTGTATGTTTTTCTACATTTTTGTTATTGTGAAGGGTTATTAAAATGAATAAGGAAATAGTATTAAAAAATAATTTGAAGGAAGCAAGACAGCAAAAAAAGTTGTCGCAAGAAGAATTGGCATCAATTGTTGGCACAACGAGACAAACAATCATTGCAATAGAAAAAGGGCAGTTTAATCCATCAACAAAACTATCACTGCTTATTTCACTTGCTGTTGACAAATCTGTTGAAGAAATATTTTATCTAGAATAATCAAATCAATTTTGTGTTGACATTTTTATTTTTATTGCATATAATAATGACAGTACAAAGAAATATCTTTTACCCGTTGGAAGAGTTGCCAACGGGGTTTTCTTTATTTATTTCTCTTTTGTATTAGCAAAATACTTAATTCTTTTTGCTTGTTTATCTGGCACATAAGAGCAGTAAATAGCAGAATAAAATATTTTATCTAGAATAATCAAAAAAACACTTGATTATATAATTTTTTTGTGTTATACTTGCTTTGTATTTTACGAGTGGTCCAATGCAAACGGTGTATGAACACTTGATAATTTAACATTTTTTAAGGAGGAAAGTTATGAATTTAGTTGATGAAATTGAAAGAGAATACCTCAAAAAAGATGTTCCAGCATTCAATGTTGGCGATACCGTAAGAGTTTATGTAAAAGTTGTTGAAGCTGGAAAAGAAAGACTTCAAGCATACGAAGGTATTGTCATTGCAAAGAGAAATGGAAGCATTAGAGAATCTTTCACTGTTAGAAGAATTTCTTATGGTGTTGGAGTAGAAAGAACATTCCCACTTCACAGCCCAAGAATCGACAGAGTTGAAGTTGTTAGACACGGAAAAGTTAGAAGAGCAAAACTTTACTATCTTGCAGATAGACTTGGAAAGAGTGCAAAAGTTAGAGAAGACATTTCTTTCAGAAACAAAAAAGATGAAGCTGAAACAGTTGTTGAAACAACAGAAGAAGAGAATAATTAATAAAAGTGTGTTTATCACACTTTTTTTGTTTTTTATTGGATTTTATATTTTGGTATTTCAAAAAAGTGTGATAGAATAAAAGTATGTTAAGTAAATTGAAAAGTTTTGGTCTTGTTGGAATTGAAGGTTTTGAAGTCGATGTTGAAATTGACTTGAATAATGGTCTTCCGGGATATGATGTTGTTGGTCTTCCCGATGTAAGTGTAAAGGAAGGCAAAGATAGAATAAGGTCTGCAATAAAAAATAGTGGATTTGAATATCCATTGTATCGTATAACTGTTAATCTTGCACCTGCAGATATAAGAAAAGAAGGTCCAATTTATGATCTTCCAATCGCAATAGGATTATTGTCTGCAACAAGTCAATGTCCAATAAATTCAACAAATGATTTTGTTATTTTAGGTGAATTATCTCTTAATGGAGATGTTAGGAAAGTCAACGGACTTTTACCAATGCTTATAACAGCACGAGAAAGTGGCTTTAAAAAAGTTATAATTCCTTATGATAATACTATGGAAGCAAGTTATATCGAAGGAATTGAAACTTTTGCTGTTAAATCACTTAAAGAAGCAATTCAGTTTTTGAAGGGTGAGATAGTTCTCGAACCTGTTAAAATTTCTAGATATGAAGATAATGTGAAAGAAGCAGTTGTTCAAAATGATTTTTGTTACATAAAAGGTCAAAAAACAGCAAAAAGAGCCTTGGAAATTGCGGCAGCAGGTGGACATAATGTTATTATGATTGGGCCACCGGGCAGTGGTAAAACAATGCTTGCAAAGAGTTTTCCTAGCATACTTCCAAATATGACATTTGAAGAAGCTTTGGAGGTTACAAAAATTCATAGTGTTGCAGGAACTTTAGACAACAAGCAAGGTATTGTTCTCACAAGGCCATTCAGGTCGCCACACCACACAACAACAGTTGTAACAATGGTTGGTGGTGGCAGAACAAGCAAACCTGGTGAAGTTAGCTTGGCACACAATGGAGTTTTATTTTTGGATGAAACCCCTGAATATCCAAGAAATTTGATTGAAACACTTCGTCAGCCACTTGAAGATAGAGTTGTTACTGTCAGCAGAATTGCACAATCAGTTGAATATCCAGCCGATTTCACATTGCTTGCAAGTATGAATCCTTGCCCTTGTGGATACTATGGAAGCAAACTTCACGAGTGCAAATGCACACTCGTTCAAATTCACAATTATTTAAACAAGTTGAGTGGTCCACTTATGGACAGAATTGATTTGCAAATTGAAGTTGATGCCATAAATTACAAAGACTTAAAATCTGAAGCAAAAGAGGAAACTTCTGCCGAAATAAAAGCTAGGGTAACAAAGGCAAGAGAAATTCAAAATGAAAGATTCAAAGGACTCAAAATTCATAACAATTCTGCAATGAATTCGGCACTCGTAAAAAAATATTGCAAGCTCTCTCCTGAATGTGAAAGAATTTTGGAAGAAGCATTTGCAAAACTAAATTTGACAGCACGAGCTCACGATAGAATTTTGAAAGTTGCAAGAACAATAGCAGATTTAGATGGCAGTGAAAATATAGAAATTCAACATTTGGTTGAAGCCATAAACTATCGTAGTTTGGATAGAAAATATTGGTTATAGTTAAAAAAAACACAAAAAAAATACAAAAAAACAGCAATTTTTGCTCTATTTTTTCAAATTTTTAGCAATTATTCAAAAAAAGGATAATAAAAAGATATGTATACAAAAAACGAAAAAGCGATAATTTGGATTGATTTATTCGATTTTTTAACACTAAAAAAACAACAAGCAATACTTGATTTTTTTGACGAACCAAGTTGTGTTTTTGACGAATTCAAAAATAGTTTTGAGAGTTTGAAAGATATTGTAACAAAACAGCAGTTTGACAAAATGTTGTATAGTTTAGATGAGCAATATCTAAATTCTCACATCCTAAATTTAGATAGTCAAAAAATAAAAGTTGTTACATATCTTAGTGATGACTATCCACAAAAAATGTTAAATTATCCTGATAGGCCAATAATTTTGTATTGTAGGGGAGATGTATCACTTCTCAACTCAACTTGTCTTTCAATTGTTGGAACAAGAAAGCCAACAATTTATGGCAAAAACATAACTGAAAAACTTGCAAAAGGAGTTGCAAGTAGTGGCATAACAATAGTTAGTGGTCTTGCTGACGGTGTTGACACAATATCGCATAGTTCGGCACTTGCTGTTGGTGGAAAAACAATAGCAGTTATGGGTAGTGGATTTTTTGATATTTATCCAAAAAGAAACTTTGAACTAGAAAAAAAGATTGAAGAATTTGGGCTTGTTATAACCGAATACAAACCAGAAGTTGGACCAGCTAGTTGGCATTATCCTGTGAGAAACAGAATTATTGCCGGACTTTCAAAAGCAGTGCTAATCACTGAAGCATCACTCAAAAGTGGAACAATGCACACAAGAGATTATGCTCTTGACTATGGAATTGATATTTTTGCTGTGCCTGGAGAAATTACAAGTTTTGCATCAAGTGGAACAAATAATTTGATAAAATCTTGTCAATCATCAATGGTTACAGATGTTGAAGATATTTTGAATTTTTATAATGTTTCAAACAAATACAAACCAGTTGTAAAAAATTTACAACTATCCATTGAACAGCAAGCAGTTCTAAATGCTATTGACGGTGAAACACATTTTGACGATATACAACTTAAAACAAAAATAGACACAAAAACTTTGCTTACTTTGTTGACAACAATGGAACTTAATGGAATAATAAAGAAAATGAACGGCAATTACTATTGCAAAAACTAATTTGCTATGAAATTGCACAAAAAGATATAATTATTTTAGGAGAAATATGAAACTACTTATTATAGAAAGTGCTGGAAAAGTTGAAACAATAAAAAAATATTTAGGCAAGGAATGGGAAGTTTTTGCCACAGGTGGACATATAATTGATTTGCCAGAAAAATCACTTGGTATTGACATAAAAAACAATTTCGAGCCAAAATATGAAATAAAACCAGACAAAGAAAAAACTATTGCAAGACTAAAATCATTAGCAAAAAAAGCTGATGAAATTTTTATTGCAACCGACCCTGATAGAGAGGGAGAGGCAATTGGCTGGCATGTTGCAACATTGCTTGAACTTGACAAAAACAAACTTGATAGAGTTGAGTTCAACAGTATCACAAAAGAAGTTGTTCAAACAGAAATTCAAAAGCCAAGAGCATTGGATGAAAATATGTTTGATGCACAACAGGCGAGAAGAGTTTTGGATAGACTTGTGGGTTACAAAATATCGCCAATTCTTTGCAAAAAAATCACAAACAGACTTTCTGCTGGTAGAGTTCAAAGTGTTGCTCTTAAACTTGTTGTTGATAGAGAAAGAGAAATTCAAAACTTTGTGCCAGAAGAATATTGGACTTTGAGTGCAAAACTTGAAAAACCAAATCAAAAGCCAGAATTCAAAGCAAATCTCACAACAATAACAAACAAAAAAATCAAACTTCACAACAAAGATATGATGGATAGAGTTATCAATCACATCAAAGATGGAGAATGGACTGTTACTTCTGTCAAAAAAACAGTTTCAAAAAGTCATGCTCCTGCACCTTTCACAACGAGCTCAATGCAACAAGATGCAATCAACAAACTTGGAATGAGCTTAAAACAAGTTACTGCTTGTGCACAAGAGCTGTATGAAGGTGTAACAATGGGTGATGAAGGAAAAGTTGCACTTGTTACCTATATAAGAACCGACTCAGTAAGAGTTAGTGATGAAGCAAGAGTAAATGCAAAAAAGTTTATCATAGAAAAATTTGGTGATGAATATTATCCTTCAAAACCAAATATATACAAAAGCAAGGGCGACAATGTTCAAGATGCCCACGAAGCAATTAGACCTGCTCATTTTGAAAAAACACCTGAAATAGTAAAGCCATACTTATCACCAGCAAATTATAAGTTATACAAATTGATATATGAAAGATTTTTTGCTAGTCAAATGGCAGAGGCAACATACAATCAAGTTGTCGCAGAAATAGAGTGTAATGATTGTCAATTCAAGGTTACAGGAAAAACTCCAAAATTTGCTGGTTACACTGCAATTTATCAAGATTTTAAAAAGCAAGATGAAGAAGAACCAAGTCAAGCAAAACTTCCTGATCTTCAAAAAGACGACAAATTAAAATTATTGGAACTATTGCCAGAACAAAAATTCACAAAACCACTTCCAAGATACACCGAGTCAACACTCATCAAAGCAATGGAAGAAAACGGAATTGGAAGACCTGCAACATACACTCCAACCATAACAATTTTGAGTACTAGAAAGTATGTTGAAAAAGATGGCAAGGCACTTGTTCCAACAAAACTTGGCTTTGATGTTACCGATTTGCTTCAAAAATATTTTTCAACAATCATAAATGTTGATTTTACAGCAAATATGGAAGATGGGCTTGACAAGATTGCCACAAACAAAGAAAACTGGCGATTGCTTATTTCAAACTTCTATGACAAGTTTTTGCCACAACTCAAAGTTGCGAGTGGCGATAACACCGTTTTTGTTGAAAAAGAGCCACCTGTTGTCAGTGATGTTCAATGCGACAAATGTGGTGCAATGATGGTTATTAGAGATGGCAGATTTGGAAAATTCCTTGCTTGTCCAAACTATCCAAAATGCAAAAACATAAAGAGTTTGCACGAAGATAAGGTTGTGGCAAAATGTCCAAAGTGTGGCAAAAATGTTTTGGAAAAAAAGAGCAAAAGAGGAAAAACATTCTATGTTTGTGAAGACAATCAAGATTGTAAATTTATCAGTTGGGATAAACCAATTGAAGAAAAGTGTCTAAAATGCGATTCATATATGACTGTTCACGAAACAAAGAACAACATTATAAAAAAATGTAGCAATGAGAGTTGCGATTATATGGAAATCATAAAAAAACAGCCTCAAAAACAAGATGATGAAAATCAAGAATATGCTGAAAATAACCTTATTCAAGATGGAGATATAGATGAATAGAGTCAATGTGATTGGAGCAGGCCTTGCAGGAGTTGAAGCTAGTTATCAACTCGCAAAAAGGGGATTTTTGGTTGATTTGTATGAGCAAAAACCAATAAAATTTAGTCCTGCACACAAAAATAAAAATTTTGGAGAACTCGTTTGTAGTAATTCTCTAAAAAGCAACTCTCTCACAAATGCATGTGGACTTTTGAAAGAAGAATTGCGATTATTGGATAGTGTTGTTATAAAAACAGCAGACAAAGTTAAAGTTCCAGGAGGAGATGCTCTTGCTGTTGATAGAGAATTGTTTGCTGAAAAATTGACTGATATTATTCTTTCAAACCAAAATATAGTTGTGCATAATGAATGTGTAACAAATATTGACTTAAGCAAGCCAACAATTATTGCAACAGGTCCTTTGACAGACAATGAACTATTTGAAAACTTAAAGAGTATTTTGGGAAATGATGATTGTTATTTCTTCGATGCAGTTGCACCAATTGTTGACAAAAATAGTCTAGATGAAAATTGCTATTTTGTTGCAAATAGATACGACAAAGGTGAAACTGATGGCGACTATATAAACTGTCCAATGAACAAAGAAGAGTATGATGCCTTTTACAAAGAAATCATCACTGCCAAAACAGTTGAACTCAAAGATTTTGAGAACAGCAAAGTTTTTGAAAGTTGTATGCCAATTGAAGTCAGTGCAAAGAGGGGATACAAAACACTTCTTTTTGGTATTTTGAAGCCAAAAGGACTTATAGATCCAAAAACTGACAAAATGCCTTATGCAGTTTTACAACTTAGAAAAGAAAGCAACAACAACGATTTGTATAATTTGGTTGGTTGTCAAACGAATATGACATTTGGAGAACAAAAGAGAGTTTTTAGACTAATACCTGCACTCAAAAATGCCGAATTTGTAAGATATGGAGTTATGCATAGAAATTCCTACATAAATGCCCCAAAACATATAAATCAGTTTTATCAACTCAAAAAATATCCAAATGTATTCATTGCTGGACAGTTGAGTGGAGTTGAAGGATATGTTGAAAGTATTTCAAGTGGGTTATATTCTGCAATAAATATGGCAAAAATGTTAGAAGGTAAACCATTTGTTGAGTTTTCAAATCAAACTTGCATTGGAGCATTGAGCAAATGGATATCAATAGCAAATGAAAACAATTTTCAACCAATGAATGCAAATTGGGGAATAATAAAAAATGATGGCAGTTCAAAAGAAGATAGAGCCAACAAATCAATTTTAGAAATCAAGGAGTTAGTAGATAATGGAACAATTTAGGGGAACAACTATTGTTGCAGTAAAAAAAGATGGAAAAACTGCAATTGCAGGTGATGGCCAAGTAACAATGGGACAAAATGTTGTTATGAAGGGTAATGCAGTTAAAGTTAGAAGAATTTATGGAGATAATGTCATCATCGGTTTTGCTGGTGGAGTTGCTGATGCATTTTCACTTTCAAACAGATTTGAAGATATGTTAAACAAGTTTAGTGGCAATTTGATGAGAAGCGCAGTTGAACTTGCTCTCACTTTTAGAAATGATGAAGTTATGAGAAAGTTAGAAGCACTTATGATTGTAGCAGACAAGGATAATCTTCTCGTAATTTCAGGTAATGGCGAGGTTCTTGAACCAGACAACGGAATTTGTGCTATTGGTAGTGGTGGAAATTATGCATTAGCAGCAGGTCAAGCACTCATTGAAAACACAAATTTATCAGCAAGAGAGATTGCAGAAAAGGCAATCAATATTGCAGCAGACATTTGTATATTCACAAATCACAATATCACAGTGGAGGAAGTTTAAAATGAATTTAACACCAAAACAAATTGTTGAAGAACTTGACAAATATATCATTGGTCAAGATGAAGCAAAAAAAGCAGTTGCCAATGCACTTAGAAATAGATATAGAAGAAGTCAACTTTCTGCACAAGAAAGGGAAGAAATTATGCCAAAAAACATAATTTTGAAGGGACCAACAGGAGTTGGAAAAACTGAAATTGCAAGAAGACTTGCAAAGCTTGTAAATGCTCCTTTTGTAAAAATCGAAGCAACAAAATTTACTGAAGTTGGTTATGTTGGCAGAGATTGCGAAAGTATGATTAGAGACCTTGTTGAAGTTGCTGTTAGAATGGTTAAAAACGAAAAGATCAAGGCAGTTCAAGAGAAGGTTAAATCAATTGTAAATCAAAAGTTATTTGCAATGGTATATCCAAACAAAAAAATTGAAGGTGCTGATGAAAATCTCGACAAACAAAGAATTATGGCTGAACTTGAACAGGGCAATTATGATAATGAGTTTGTTGAAGTTGAAGTGCCAGAACAACCAAAAAATATTGAAGTTCTAGCAACAGGAAATGCAGAAATTAGTCTTGGTAATATCTTTGATGGTATGTTTGGACAAAATAAGAAAAAGAGAAAAAAAGTTACAATAAAAGATGCAAAAGAAATTTTGACTGAACAAGAAAGCACAAAACTTTTGGATTTGGATAGTGTCAACAGTGAAGCAATCGAAAGAGTAGAACAAGAAGGAATAATTTTTATTGACGAAATCGACAAAATTGCAAGCAAAGAAAACAGCAAAGGCCCAGATGTTTCAAGAGAGGGTGTTCAAAGAGATTTGCTTCCTTTTGTTGAAGGAACTTCTGTTACAACAAAGTATGGCACTGTAAAAACTGACTATATCTTGTTTATGGCAGCAGGAGCATTCCATGTTTCAAAGATTGATGATTTGATACCAGAACTTCAAGGAAGATTTCCAATTAGAGTTGAACTAAACAGTTTGACAAAAGATGATTTTTATAGAATTTTAACAGAACCAAAAAATGCAACAATAAAGCAATATCAAAGTTTGCTCAAAGTTGATAAAGTTGATTTAAAATTTACTGAAGATGCTCTTTTGGAAGTTGCAGAGCTTGCTGAAAAACAAAATCTCACAAGTGAAAATATTGGTGCAAGAAGATTAAATACAATACTTGAAAAAGTTTTGGAAGAAGTAAGTTTCAATGCTTGTGGAGATGAAGATAGGGAAGTTATAATAGACAAAAATTTTGTTGAACATGCAATGTCAAAGCTCATAAAGAGCAATGATTTAACAAAGTATATTTTATAAAAAAACAGAAAAATATCAAAAAAAAGCATAAAATTCCTTTATTTTGCCACAATTTTGTATGTT
>CAMOHL010000010.1 GCA_946615295.1 uncultured Clostridia bacterium | reverse complement strand
AAACAAAATCCAAGGGTTTTGTCTAATTGAGAAAAATGTTTTTCCCATTATGTAGTTTGAAAAAACAACTTTTCCTATAACATTTTTTGTTGCAAGTGTCTGTGTGCCACCATGTTCATACTCGCCCGTTTCAGAATTATATTGATTGTCAGCACAAACAATAACATCGTTTTCATAGTCAATGCTGATAATTTGGTGAGTGATATAACTCTTTCCAGAAAGTGAAAATGTTATGTAGTCGCCAACTTTCATATCATTGAGCTCAACTTTTCTTGTTATAATCAAACTTTGATATTTGATGTCGGGTTGGGCACTCCAGCCATTGACTAGAATTGCCCTATACCCCATCAAATAACCAAATGCTATTGCAATCAACAATGCAAATATAAATGATTTTAACAAACTAGAAACTATAAATTTTAATTTATTTTCTTTCTTTCGCATAAAAACTCCTATAAATATTTTGCATTTATCAACTTCATATTGTTATTGAAATATTGCGAACCAAGTCTTGAACGATAATCACTCAAATTTTCAACAGTTTTTGAATTGTTGAATGAATTATATTTCACACCAATAATCGCTTGATTTTTATCTCTCAAACAATATACATTTCCACCACTAGAATCAACATTGTTATCTCCAACAAACACTCCAACATAAGCAACTCCTGCATTTGATGTGTTTGAAGAAATTTGAATGTTTGTAGTGTCTGTTCCTTTGTAGCCAATAACATAAGAATTTGTTATTGAATTTTTTGTAGATTCAACATATCCTGCTATTCCACCGATATATGTCTTGATGTCTGTGTTTGCAGAACTTGTTCGACCAATAATTTCTCCATTGACATAGCAATAAGAAATTTTTCCACCTTGCATATATCCAACAATTCCACCAACATAGCTATTTTCTCTACCTGTGTTTGAACATTCTAGATTTGTGCTATATGTGTTGTTTGTTTCATAATAGCATTGAGAAATTGTTCCACCCAAGTTTTGACTTGCAATTCCACCAACAAATTGACCACTTGCTTTTCCAACAAAACCTGACTTTTCAATTGTTCCATAGTTTATGGCTACAACTCCACCAACATTGACAAGATTTTGATTGTTTTGTGGTTCAATATTTGCAGAACTTGCAGTGTAAGAAATTGTTCCATAGTTTATAGCAACAACTCCGCCACAATTTATAACAGTGCTCAAATCGTTATATTTTGTTAACAAAGTTCCATATACTGCAATATTTTGAACTTTTCCATAATTTATTTCTGCTATACTTGCAATATTTATTGTGTTGTTTTGTTGTTTTGTTGAATTGTTTTCGCAAACAATATTCAAGTTTTTAACAACACCATTTTGTCCAATAGTTCCAAACAAACTTGATGCAACTTGATTTGTTGAACTCAACTTTAATGTTATGGTTTTGTTGTTTCCATCAAAACTGCCATCAAATCTGTTTTCATCAGTTCCAATCAATTCCAAATCATCATTGATTTCTATATCGTTTGCAAGTTGATAACAAGCATCAATATTGAACTTGATTGAATTTATGCCATTTACATCTGTTATTACAAATGGATTGTTTTCGCTTCCATTTCCATCTTCAAACAATCCAAAATACATATTTTCAAGTATGTTTGAATTTTCACTGTTGTATGAATTTATGTTTTTGCAAGCAAGCACATAAATTTTGTAGAAGCCCTTTTCGGTAACATTGAAATATGTTTTATTTTGAACTTTGTATGTTACAAAATTGTTGTTTGCATTTTCCAAACTATCATAGAATGCAACATTCACTTCATAATAATCTGCATTTTCAACTTCGTCCCAAACAATTTTTCCTGCAAACATTCCGTTTTGATTGTAGATTGCCGTTATTGTTGGTGCTGCTGGTTGAGTTATAACAATTTCATTGCTTTCATTTGAAGTTACAAAATTGTTTGAACTATCCATATTTTCAATTTCTACGCTAGAACCAACTGCAACAACTTTGATTGTGTAGGTCAATGAAGTTGAACTATAATTTGCAAAATCTTTTGAAATTGCTTGTTTGATATCATCAAAATTAATTTCTGTTGTGTCTTTTATGTCTTGTTCAAAGAGTTGTTTAATTGTTACTTGTTTTGTTCCTGCAGAAATTGATATATAATACTTTTCTGCATTATCAACACCATCAAATTTCAAGACATTGTCTTCAATTCTCAAATTGTTTGGACTAGCCAATTTTGAAACATTGTAAGTTGAAGTTTTTGCACTTGAAATATTTCTTGTTCCACCATAATTATAGATATAGAAAGAATAATCTCCTGTTTCATATCCACTGAAATTATAATATACTCTTCCATCTTCTATTTTTGAATTTTGCTCTGTCAAAACAATTTCTTGTCCATTTATAACAACAACATAGTCATAAATAGAAGCACAATCCCAAGCCAAATAGCCATCTTCTATCGTTAAGTTCTTTATATTTTCAAGTTTTGTTATTGTGTTTCCACTATCTTGTGAAGAATTGAGATATATATTGTTACCAATAGCTTTGACAAACACAGTGTATGTTCCACTTGTTATGTTTGAAATATCATAATAAACTTTGCTTGTGTTTATTTCATTGTCTTGTCCAGAAATTGAAACTCTATAATAACTTGCATAAGGAACTGCCACCCAACTTATTCTTCCATTTTCTATTGTTGCACTTTGTGGGTTTGTGAGTTTTGTTGGAAGAGCACCATTTCCTGCCAAACAGTGATTTGAAATTTCTGAATTCAAATACATTGTGTCATCGCCGGCAACCATAACTCTGACAATATAAGATTTTCCACCTTCAAATTGACTGCCGAGTTCAAACACGGTGTGTTGAGCATTTTGAATTGTAACATCTTCTCTTTCTTCTTGCTCGTTGTTTCTAACATACACAACAAATTTGTAGTTTGTGTCTGTATCTTCGCTATTCAAGTTGTATTTTATAACACCATTTTCAACATAAATCGAAGTTATGGCATTCAATTTTCTATATATTTTGTTGTTTTCTTCATCAAATTCTGCTGTGAATGTATTTTTTTCATCTCCAATAGCTTGAATGTTGATATCATATTCACCAGGCAAATAATCTTTTTCAAGAGCAAAATAGTTTAGATTTTTAATTTCAACAATTTCTTGAGTGCCATTATATTTGATATACAATTTGTAACTTTGTGCATTTGCAATTTTGTTCCAAACAACATAACCTTGTCTTGCAAACAACATTGGGTTTTCCAAAACTTCTACTTTTTGAGCATTTGAACTCAAACTATCACAATAGTAGTAGTATCTATTTTCATCATTTTGATAAGAAATATTTTTTGCAATTGCTTTTATAGTTATAGAATAAATTCCAGGTTGATATGAATCTTCTCCAAAGAAATTTTCAAAATTTTCTTTTGTAAAATACCAATAACAATTGTCTGAATTTGCAAAGTCATCAATATAGACAACTTTGTTTTCAGCATCAATATAATAATCTTTTGTTGAATCTTCTTTAACTGAAAACTCAAATGTTGCTTGATTTGTTTTGATTGTTACAAGATATGAATCCAAAGGCTTGTTGTCTTCGGTCTTATCCAAATTATATCTCAATCCAGACCAAGAAATTTTTCTGTTTTCAACATTAAGTGATTTAGGAGTTTGTAATGCTGTGAGATTTAGTGAACTTGAATAATCACTATCCACATATCTTATAACTTGATTTACATTTACTGATAGGTCAGTTCCAATATTTAAGTTAAGAGGTCTTGCAAATATATAGAATGTTGCATTGCCATCGAGTCCTTGTGGAATTTCACATTCGTTAGATTTTATTTGAGTAATCAAAGAATTTATTTTTTCAAATTCTGTTTCTCCGTCTATTTTGTTTATATCTATCGTGCTATATTCTCTGCCATTTGCATCAACCAAAACATAAACACACAACTTGCATTCAAGCAACAAAAGTTCATTTGTTGAATCTTCTTCAAATCCATCAAAACTGCTGTTTGCTATCAATTCCTTAACAGCAAAGTTAGGATCGTTTGCTTGATTGGTATAAGACCACTTTATTTTTCCATCTTCAATATAAAGTTTGTCAGGAGCTTGAACTTTTCCAAACTCGTGTTTAACAAGTTCTCTATTCAAAAATCTTTCATAGTCGCTAGAAATAATTTCTTTGCCATTGCCAATAGCCTTGATTAAAATAGTGTGAGTTCCAACTCCAACATCTGTGTTTTGAAGTGAAATATAAGTGTTTGATGTTTCAAATTTTATTGTGCCATCAACTATAACTTCATATACTGTTGCACTAGGAACTTCCTTCCAAAAAATCAGCATTTGATTTCCTAGCAAATTACTATTAATCCTATCAGCCAAATCTCCTATTGTCATGTTTCCTGTTGCAAATGAAGGTATTACAACCACACCAGGAGCTGAAAGTCGTTTGAATGTGAATGGTGATTTCATTTGATAACTATCTAATAGCAAAGGATTGTCATAACTACTTTGTTGTCCATCCCCTGCCTGTGTTGAAACAGCCCTTATGCTCACAGCATAATCGCCTGCGTCAACATTACTAAAATCATAAGTCAAACTTGTTCCGTTTTCAATTTCATCATCATTTATTTTTAAAATAAATTTGTAGCCATCCAAATCAGCATAATTTGAGCCATAATTCAAAACACCATCAACCATATTAACATTTTCTATGGTTGGCAATTTTTTTATGTAAATTGGTGCTGAATAGTTGCCAGGAACAAGATAAACATCATTTACTGACAATTTTGTTGGATAGAGTTGAGTTTTTACTGAAACAATTTCTCCACTCTTGATTGTTTTTGTTGAAAAATCATTTATTGAAGTTATATATTGATTACTTGTTGAGACAAAGTATCTAATTTCATAATTTTCATCATCGCTTAGCAAATCTTCAATTTGTCCATTGTAAACTGACAAGTTTTTGATGCCTGCTTTTTTTACAAAAATTTCAGTTGAAAAATCGCTGTCATAATAATTTGTGTTTTGCTTTGCAATTGTTTTTACTGCAAATCTATAAGTTCCAACAGGCAAATCATAATAATATGAGCCAATATTGTTAAAGTTTATTGAATTTTGAGATATTGTATCAGTAAATAATAAACTTCCGTTTGATGTTAAAATTTTTATTTGATAACTTTCAAATCCTTGCGAATCCAAAGAGCTCCACATTGCATTACCATTTGCAATATCAGCAACACTGATTATAGGTGCCAAAAGTTTTGTGAGAACCAAATCTGTTGAATATTCGCTGTTCAAAATCCAAACACCATTGTTTTTGTAGTTTCCAATTGCTTTTATGCTTATTGTGTTTAGACCATCAACAAGGTCTGCATTGCTAAATCTATATGTAGCAAATTCTCCATTTGTTTTTGATACAAACTTTTCATTGCTATTATCATTGTTTATCAAAAGTCTATATCCACTTGCAAAGCTATCATTTGTCCATTGAATTATGCTTTCGCCATTTTCTTTTGTTGCTTGCAAATTGATTGGGGTCAAAAGCTTTTTTACTGAAATTGGATTTCCTGTTTTTTCGCTTGATATTTTGTCATCAAGTCCGTTTGCAACAACATCAATTCTATAATCTCCTGCTGGACGATTTGAAATTGAATATGTTATGCTTGTTGCTCCACTATTTTGAGATATTGTATCACTAACAACATTTCCATTGTCGTCCAAATTTTCAAAATATATTGTATAAGAAGTTGCAAGATTGTTTACATCCCAAGTGATATCACCGTTTTCCACTCTCAAATTTTTGACAGTGGCAAGTTTTGTGTATATTCTTTGCACTCCAAAATCACTTGTTATTGTTGTTTTGCCATTTCCAATAGCTTTTATTCTAAATCTATAATCGCCAACAGCCAAATCTGTTGGAAGTGTAAATCTCACTGAATCCAATCTTTCTGTTTTTGTCAGCACAACTCCGTTGCTTGAATATTGATATTCAATGTCATAGCCAACTGCACCAACAACACTTTTCCAACTTGCAACACCATTTTGAATGTTTACATTTTCTGGACTTGCAAGTTTTGTCAAAATAAGTGAGTTGCTAAATGCCGAATTTGCAATAGAGCCATCACTTTGGCCATTTGCTTTTACTTTGATGTCATATTGTCCAACAGTGTTTAGATATTCACTAATGTTTAAATTTGTAGTTTCAGTATAGTATGGCCTATTGTTGAGATACAAAACATAAGAACTTGCTTGTTCAACATCATTCCAACTCACAATACCTGTATCATCACTATAAGATATGCCTGTTGGTCTGTTTAATACATAGAAGTTTAGCTCAGTTGTGTATGCACTATCTAGATTGCTAGCCCTGCCATTTGCCTTAACCTTTACGGAAACATCTGTTCCTGCATATTCATCAAGATTTATATCAAAGCTGTTTTGATAAACAACATATGGTTCCTCATTGACACATATTGTGTAGCCCAATGCATTGTCAACTGATTGCCAAACTAGTTTATTGCCACTCAAAGTTAAATTTTTTGGAGTTTTTACTGATTGATTTTCTTCAAGCAAATAAATTTGAATGTGAGCTTCTTTTTCACTGCCATCAGTTGTTCTTATTCCAACCATAGCATCAGTTTTGTTTGCAGTAACAAAATCTCTTGCTGTTACAATCAATTTACTGTTGTCATAATCAATGTCAATTCTTGCAACATCCAAATAATCTCCAACAAGTTCCAATTCTTTTTTTGTTGCATCACTTGGTGTTATTTCAAAACCAACTTCGGCAACTTCGCCAAGTTGAAGATAAATCTCTTCTTGCAAAACAGTTATTTGTTCACACAAAACACCTGCTTCTGTGCAAGCAGTGAAGAACAAACCACCAAAAATTGCAATAATAAACAAAATCAATACTTTTAGTTTTTTCATAAGAAACTCCATTATCAATTTTATTTTAACACCAATATTTTATTTTATCAACCAAATTGAAATATTTTATATATAAATTAAAAATAATAATATATAATAAAAGCAACTTGCAAAACCGTTTTTTGCTTAATATATCAATTTTTTAGATTTATTTTTGAAATTTTGCTTTTTATTTTTTTAAAACGATTTTTATAAAAAAGTTTTTAAGTAAATTAACATTTATCATTTTTTAACAAAAAAAAGCAAACTGAAAATCAGTTTGCAATCAAACATTAAATCTAAACAAAACAACATCACCATCTTTCATAACATAATCTTTGCCTTCCATACGGACCTTGCCTTGTTCCTTTGCTTTTACATAGCCCCCACATGAAAGTATGTCTTGATAATTGGCTACTTCTGCCTTTATAAATCCCTTTTCAAAGTCGGTGTGAATTTTACCAGCTGCTTGTGGTGCTTTTGTTCCATTAACAATTGTCCAAGCTCTTGTCTCTTTTTCTCCTGCCGTTAGGTAACTTATGAGCCCCAAAAGTTTGTAGCTTGCTTTCACAAGTGCATCAAGTCCACTTTCAACAATTCCCAAATCTTCATAAAACATTTGCTTTTCTTCATCGCTAAGATTTGTTATTTCTTCTTCTATTTTTGCACAAAGTGTTATAACTTCGGCATTTTCTTGACTAGCTCTTTCCTTGACCATTTGAACAAACTTGTTGTCTGGCTTTGAAATTTCATCTTCTCCAATATTTGCACAATAAATAACAGGTTTGTCAGTCAAAAGGAAAAATCCTTGAACAATCTTTTTTTCTTCTTCATCAATTTGCAATGTTCTTATTGGCAAGCCCTTTTCTAAATGTTCCTTACAAAGTTCCAAAAGTCTAACTTCATCTTTTTGTTCCTTTGTTGCAGAGCCACCCCTTGCGAGTTTGCTTGCTTTTTCATATCTCTTTTCTATTGTTTCTAGGTCTGCTAGTTGAAGTTCTGTGTTTATAACATCAATATCATCAATAGGATTTACCACATTGCTCACATGAATAATTTTTTGGTCTTCAAAACATCTAACAACATGAACAATCGCATCAACTTCTCTAATATGACTCAAAAACTTGTTGCCAAGTCCTTCTCCCTTGCTTGCTCCCTTAACAATACCTGCAATATCAACAAATTCAATAACGGCAGGAGTAACTTTTTGACTGTTATATAATTCTGCAAGTTTTTTTAATCTCTCATCTGGAACTGCAACAACTCCAACATTTGGCTCTATTGTGCAAAATGGATAATTTGCAGATTCTGCACCAGCTTTTGTTATTGCATTGAACAATGTGCTTTTGCCAACATTTGGCAAGCCAACAATTCCTAATTTCATAATATTTCTCCATATATTTTTTGATATAATTTTGCTGTTTTTACAATGAACAATATATCACTAATACAATTTTTTTGCAAATAAGTTTTGATAAAATATTATTTTTGTTTGCAAACAACTGTTTTTGTGTTATTATAAAACTATGGAAAAGAATAAAACAATTTGTGCAATTAGCACACCAATAGGAAACGGCGGAATAAGCATTGTTAGAATGTCAGGAGAAAAGTCAAAAGAAATTTTGCAAAAAGTTGTAAATTTGAATGTTGAAAAACTTGAAGCAAGAAAGCTTACTCTTTCAAAAATAAAAACAAAAAACTTTATGGAACAAGCTCTTGTGGTTTGGTTTAAGGCACCATTTTCTTACACTGGAGAAGATATGGTTGAAATTCAATGCCACGGTGGAGTTGTTATTGCAAACGGAATTTTGGAAGAACTCATCGACAAAGGTGCAGTTTTGGCTGAACCGGGTGAATTTACAAAACGAGCATTTATGAACGGAAAAATATCTTTGGATAGAGCCGAAGGTGTTATTGATATGATAAATGCTCAAAGTGAAGAAGCTGTCAAGGCAGGATACAACCTTATGATAGGAAAACTTAAAGAAGTTGTTGATGAAATTCAAACAAACCTAACAACAGCACAAGCAAAAGTTGAAGTTGCAATTGACTATCCTGAAGAAGACATTGAGTATTCCACAGCAAAAGAAATCAAAACAGAGCTAGAAGATGCAAAAAACAAAATAAACAATTTGCTTCTCACTGCAAACACTGGCCGAATTGTAAAAAATGGAATAAATGTTTTAATCCTTGGAAAACCAAATGCAGGAAAGAGCAGTTTGCTCAATGCCCTTGTTGGATACAACCGAGCGATTGTTACTGACATTGCAGGCACAACAAGAGACACAGTTGAAGGCACATACACTTACAAAAATATGTCTTTCAATGTTATAGACACTGCAGGAATTAGAGATGCAGAAAGCATAGTTGAACAGATTGGCATTGAAAGAGCTGAAGAAAATGTTAAAAATGCAGACATTATTTTGGTTGTGCTTGACGGAAGTCGTCCTATCGAACCAGATGATGAAAGAATTTTGAAGTTGGTTAAAGACAAGATTGTTTTGTATGTTATAAACAAAATTGACCTACCAAAAAAAATAAATGCAACTTTTGACAAGATGATTGAAGTGAGTGCTTTGAGAAGAGAAAAAGTTGAGAAATTAAAAAATGATATATATGACTTGGTTGTTGACAAAAATATGCTCACAGGTGGGCTACTTATCACTAACACAAGACACATAAATTCTCTCAAAAAAGCTCTAATTGCTCTAAATTCTGCAATAGATGCTTTGGAAAATCAAGTTTCACTTGACCTTGTTGCAACTGACATAAAAACTGCTTGGCTTGCACTTGGAGAAATAACAGGCAGAAACTCAAATCAAGAAATAATAGACACAATATTCACAAAGTTTTGTTTGGGTAAATAATGATAAAAGTGCATTTTAACAAAATTTGACAAAAAATAAAAAGTTATTTACATAAAAAACACAAAGTGCTATAATGTATCTGCAAAATAGCACTTTTTTTATGAATAAGACAGAAAAGTGTTTTATACAAAACATATTTTAAAAGCAAAATACACTAGAAAAAAATTTTTATATATCAAAAAGGAAATGAAAATGAGACAAAATATCAATAAAGATTATGATGCAGTTGTTGTTGGAGCTGGCCATGCAGGCTGTGAAGCTGCTCTTGCACTTGCTAGAACAGGAGTAAAAACTTTGCTACTAACTTTGAGCTTGGATAGCATTGGTTTTTTGGCATGCAATCCAAGTATTGGTGGAACTGCAAAAGGACAAATTGTTAGTGAAATCGATGCTTTGGGTGGCGAAATGGGAATTGTTGCTGACAAAACATCAATTCTTATGAGAATGTTAAACATGGGAAAGGGCCCTGCTGTTCACTCTTTGAGAGCACAAGAAGACAAGATTGAGTATCACAACGAAATGAAATCTGTTTTGGAAAATACAGCAAATCTTGACATAAAACAAGGTGAAGCATCAAAAATCCTTCACAAAAACGGCAAGGTTTATGGACTAAAAACTGATATGGGTGAAACATATTATGTTAAGGCAATTGTTCTTTGCACTGGTGTTTATCTAAAAAGTAATATTATTATAGGAGACCATGTTGAAGCCACAGGACCAAACGGATTCAAGAGAGCAAACAAATTGACACAAAGTCTCAAAGAGTGTGGCTTTGAAATATATAGGTTCAAAACAGGAACTCCAACAAGAGTCCACTTTGACACAATTGACACAACTGACCTTGAAGTTCAATACGGCGACGAAAATATTCAATCATTTAGTTACTTGACAAAATCTCAACCAAAAAACACTGCTGTTTGTTATCTTACTTACACAAATAAAAAAACACACAAAATAATTTTAGACAATATCTCAAAAAGTCCTATGTATAATGGACTTATCACAGGTGTTGGTCCAAGATATTGTCCAAGCATTGAAACAAAAATTGTTAGATTCAAAGACAAGGAAAGACATCAAATATTTTTGGAGCCTGAGAGTTTGCACACAAAAGAAACATACATTCAAGGACTTTCAACAAGTTTGCCAATTGATGTTCAAAAAGAAATGCTACAAAGCATAAAAGGACTTGAAAATGCAAAGATTATGCGAGATGCCTATGCCATTGAATATGACTGCATAAATAGTTTGCAGCTATACCCTACCCTTGAATACAAAAAAATAAAAGGTTTGTTTACTGCTGGACAAATCAATGGAACAAGCGGATATGAAGAAGCTGCTTGCCAAGGCTTGATTGCAGGAATAAATGCAAGTAGGGAAATTCAAGGCAAAGAGCAACTTGTTCTCAAAAGAGATGAAGCATTTATTGGAGTTTTGATTGATGACTTGGTTACAAAGGGAACCGATGAACCATATAGAATGCTTACAAGCAGAGCTGAATATAGACTTCATCTAAGACAAGACAACTGCGATTTGCGACTTACAGAAATTGGAAGAAATTTTGGTTTGGTTGACGACAACAGATGGAATATCTTTTTAAAAAAGAAAAAGAATTTGGAAAAATGTAGAAAAGAGCTTTCAAAAATTATCCCACCAAATGAAAGCATAAACAAAATGCTTGTTGAAGTTGGAGAAACACCACTATCAACAGGAGCATCAGTTGAAAATTTGCTTAAGAGAACAAATGTTACTGCAAAAATGTTGCAAACAGCAATGGGACTATTTAAAAATCAAAAAGATGATGTCTTGAACGAAATAACAATTGAAACAAAGTATTCAGGTTACATAGAAAAAGAGCAACGACAAATTGACGATGCAAAAAGACAAGAAAAAATGCAACTTCCACAAGATTTTGACTATTCTCAAATTGAAGGTTTGCGACTTGAAGCAAGAGAAAAACTCAACAAAATCAAGCCACTCAATATGGGACAAGCAAGCAGAATCAGTGGAGTTAGCCCAGCAGATATTTCAGTTTTGACAGTGTTTTTGAAATCAAAAAAGATGATTTAAGTTAAAAAGAAAATTATCAAAAAAATTAAAAAATAAAATTTTTTGAATAAAAAAGCAAAAA